>NZ_JAGJEF010000071.1:0-26426 GCF_018100875.1 Pseudoalteromonas sp. MMG012 | reverse complement strand
CTAGTCCATTAGTTTTCGTTACATCAGTATAGCCCATCAAACACAAGTGAAGCCTAAATCAACGACTCTGACCCCATTGATTGGATCAAATAAACCTTACATATCAACAGCTTACTATATTTAAAATTAATATAAATGTCGATATATCGAACTTCATACAAATCAACTAGCTAAATATAAATAACGTGATAAATCAGGCTAAATTAATTGTTTAAAAATAATTTCGATCAATTAATTTGATTAACTTTCAAATTCCTCAATTTTCTCATATGATGGGATTAATCTAAGTTAGGGGACGTTGTGAATGGCTGACGATATACTCACTATTCAAGAGTTGGCGATCTATTTAAAACTCAATGAAAAAACGGCTTACCGATTAGCAAGCGAAGGCAAGTTACCAGGCTTTAAAGTCGGCGGTAGCTGGCGCTTTAAGCGTGTAGATATTGAACAATGGATTGAAGAGCAGAAACAAAAATAAGGACATTAATGAAAATTATAATGAACAAAGCTGGAAATGGTGACTGCTTTTTAGTGAAGACAAACTTTTCGAACTTGCTTATTGATGGTGGAACATCTTCATCTTACAAACATTGGTCCAAGTCCTTAAGTAATATAAATGTAATTGACGCGCTATTTATTACCCATATTGACAGCGATCATACAAATGGAGTAATTAAATTACTGGATGAAAAAGTTAATAAAACTATCCATATCTCCAATGTGTTTTTTAATGGCGTTAAAGAAATTACACAGATGGAAGTAGGTTTAGATTGTGATTACGATACCGAATACGATGCAATAACAAGTAACTTCTCGCAAGTACATAATACAGATATGAACATAGGTTTCTCCGAAGGGACCTCTCTATCCTATATGCTTGAATTAAAGGGAGTATTAATAAATCAGACGAATAAGTCAAAAGCTATTCATCAAGAGTCATTTAATAACCCTCTAAAAATTAATGATGTTACAATTCAAATTTTAGGACCGAAATTAAAATCATTAAATAAATTAAAATCGCTTTGGTTAGATGTTCTAGAAGAAAGAGGTATTCGAAGAAAAGTAATTACAAGCAAACACTCAAAATCATTTGAAACATTCGTAAACTCTCTTTCTCAAACTCAAAATGAAGACTCCAACATTTCAAGTAATAATACTTTGTGTATAGATGAACTATGCGCCCAACAGTACGTCCGTGATACATCCTTATCGAATGAAACAAGTTTATCTTTTATTATACGAAATAATGACAAATCTATCCTTATGCTAGGTGACTCGCATGTAGAAACAATCATTGAGTGGATGGACTCTCAGCAAATCAAGATATTACATATTGATGCAATCAAAATATCTCATCACGGCAGTAAACATAATATTAACGCAGATTTTATAAAAAGAGTTATGTGTAACAAATATTTGATTAGTACAAATGGAAAGAAGCATCATCATCCAGATTTAGAGGCTTTAGCAATCATATCTAAATATTCCTCTAAGCCGATCACCAACATTTATTTAAACTATAAAATCGAAAAAATTCCAACTACATTCATTAAAAATTTGGGTAACTTGCCTAACCCAGCATTTATTCACTTTGGTAATGAAGAGATCACGATATGAGTTACAAAAAAACAAGTACCGAATTTCAAATTGACTCTATTTTTTTATTAGAAGCTGTAGATGAAAATGGTCAAAACATTAAAAGAGGTACTTGTTTCGCTGTATCTGAAAATTTACTTTTAACAGCTAAACATACAATATCAGGCCGCAATACTTTTCGCTGCTACTTAACGAGTGATAGCTTTAAAAATAAAAACTTTGTAACTTTAGAGTTAATAAATCACGAATCTAGCTGGGATTTCGCAATATTAAGGTTACCAAATAAAGTTCTACCTTCATTTATTCCGTTAAGTGATGCTGAAGTTCCTCGCCTAACAGCGGTTAAAAGTTGTGGCTATCCAGTAGAGTCTGGCCATATAGCCGCACCTATAGATGTATTCGTAAATAATCACTACCCACAGGATAGAACCCACCTTTATAGCTTTGATTTAACTCAAGCTAAAACTGTTAAAGATTATCAAGGAATGTCTGGCTCACCAGTCCTATATAAAGAGCATTCAATTGGGGTATTAGTAGTACAAAGGGGAACGACTGTTCTTAAAGTTATTTCAAATAAAGATATTGCTAAGGAAATCCCAGAATTATTTGATGAGCTTCATTTTCAAAATATCACTAAAGAAGAAATTGAATATAATCCACCTTCACAGCCAAAATCTCCATTTTACGCAAGAATAGATTGTGATAAAGACACCCCAAACATAAAAGCTTTAGATATAGGCTTTGATCGCTCAGTTTGGAGAGTTCAAAATTTAATTGATCTGTCAAGTGAGTGGCTAATCGATTATGCGCTATCAGCTTCAGTGAAGAAAAGCTTAGAAGACAAACCGTTCTCTCAGATGAAAGTAGCCATGAAATTTTTCATGGAAAGTGATATTCACGCAATGTGTGATTTATTTCTTCATATAGCTATCAGACAAAACTACAAAACAATCCCTATTGTAAACAAAATATTTAATTCTGACATAGGCTCAGCCTTATCATGCTCACACATAGTATTAAACAGAGGCGAAATTGGAATATGGCTTGGAATATCGTCGATAGAAGATAATTTGAAAGATGCTACACATAAAGCAATTGAGAATATAAATGCCATATTTTCTCAGAAAGATATAGAAAAAAGATTAATTTTAATAACTGAACAAATGGATACCACATGGCCTTTTAAAGATAAGCTAAATAAAATAGCGGATTCTACACTTCCAATATTTCAACGTTTCGATAGATTAGTAATACCTGTATTCATTACCCATGATAGTAAAACGATTCAAAACTATTCTGAAGAAAAGTTTAAAGATAATCTTCGTATAGAACTAGATGAATGCAGGCTTTTGCTTAAACAAAACTTCTCAAATGACATAATTCGACTAGTTGATTTAAAAGTTTTTATTTTCCCAGCAAACAACACATCAACTTTATTCAGTAAGTTTAAAGAAGGGATATCTTTATGCTAGAAATGACTTTATTAAACTTTAAAGAAAGTATTACAGACCCTAAATTTGATAACTGGGATAGTTTACTTATTAATCTAATAGACCTTTATAACACTCATACAGTCAATAATGACATCCGTGATATTGTTTTAAGGCTACTAGAGCGAAGAAAAGACTTAGGCAATGCAGCTAAACTGTTAGATCATTTAATTGGAGAGCTTGGCCTTTACCCATATCTACAAGAAAAAAAATTAGACTTTAAGGATAGAATTAGACATACATTATTTTCGGCTCCAGAATTAGTAGATAAAACATTTCACATAAAACAAGCTGAAGTTTTTCATAAGTTGATGTCTGGTAAAAGTGTGGCACTTAGCGCTCCTACTAGCTTTGGGAAAAGCTTAATTATAGAAGCGATAATCGCTGATTATAAATTTGATAATATTGTAATAGTAGTTCCTACCATAGCCTTGATCGATGAACTAAAGAAAAAACTTCATAAATACAATGATCATTACAAGATAGTAACTCAATCCAATCAAAAAGTAACAGATCGTAATCTTTTTATTTATACACAAGAAAGAGTTATTGAATCAAATAACCTTGAAAAAGTAGATTTTTTTGTCATAGACGAGTTTTATAAACTTGCTCCTACAAGTACAGACGATTATAGATGCGACCGGCTAAATTTAGCGTTCCATAAATTACATAATCAGTGCAAACACTTTTATATGTTAGGGCCAAATATAGAAGGTATATCAGAAGGTATTGAAAAGACTTTGAGCTGCAATCTAGTAAAGTATGATCACTTCAAAACAGTCTCAACCAATGAATATTATTACGAGATTAAAAGTACAGGATCAGATAATAAAAAAGATGAGGAAAGGGATATACATTTATCATCAATTTTAGATTCTATTGGTGCAAAGCAACAAACTGTCATATTTTGTAAATCCCCAAAACGAGCAAATAATCTGATAAACAAAATTATTAATTTAGGGATTATTCCAAAATCTGAGAAGAATAGTGATTTATCTCATTGGTTAAAAGAAGTTTATCACCAAGACTGGAACCTTGCGTTAGGCATTGAACATGGTATAGCCTGCCACCATGCTAAGTTGCCGCGTTCCCTCGGTTCTTTAATTGTAGAAATGTTCAATAGTTCAAAGATTAACATTTTAGTATGCACTTCAACCCTAATTGAAGGAGTGAATACAAATGCCAGAAATATTATAATTTATGATGATTGTTTAACTCGCAATGAGAAATTAGATACCTTCACCTTTAATAACATATCAGGTCGAAGTGGGAGAATGTTCGAACATTATGTTGGAAATGTATATATTCTAGGGGATAAGCCTCAAGAAGCACTTCCTTTCGTAGATATTCCAATTGTATCACAAAGTGATAACGCGTCACCTTCGATGTTACTGCAAATAAGTGAAGAGCTGGATGACGCTGGAAAGCGTAAAATTTCTCGTTATACAAATCAAACGACTCTCCCTATAGAACTATTAAATAAACATCAAGGGATTCCCCCTGAAAGGCTTCTAGAGTTTGCTGAAGTTTTTGTGGATAAATGCGGAAAATGGCACCGATTAATGAATTGGACAGAAGCTTACCCTAAAAAAAATCAACTAAACCATTTATGTGTACTTATGATGGAGTATTTTAAGGTAACAACAATGGGATCTGGTTGTATCCGTTCAACTAAGCAATTGAATAGCCGAATTCGTGATGTTATGGGAAACGTATCAGATAAAGATATGATTCTTGAAGAGTACAACTATAGGAAGTCTGAAGATAGTAAATATACTATAGACGATGCTGTACAAGTTATATTCGAATTTAAGCGTAACTTAATAGGTTATAATCTCCCGAAAATAATATTTGCGATCAATGATATACAAAAATTAATTTTCGAAAGGTTTTCTTATACACCTGGTGACTATAGCTCCTTCGCTGTTCACCTAGAATCTTTTTTCGAGTTACCCGCACTTAGTTATTTAGAGGAGTACGGGATTCCTTTTCATATATCTCGAAAAATAATAAATGATATCAAATTAAATGAGCAAGATGATCTTGACGACGTTATCCGTAAAATAAAAGAAAAAATCAGCACTATTAGAAGAAATGAATCAATATCCAGTTTTGAACATGAAATTTTAAAGAATGCTATAAAGTTCATGTAAGGCTTTATAAAGGAGTATATAAAAATGTCACAATGGCTTTTAGCTAGATTACAAGAACAATCTAAGGAAATATTACAACCACAGTTTGCGTTTCAAGGAGCTATGAATTGGTTAAGATCATTATCTTTAATTATTGAAAGTACTGCAACTATTCAAGATGAAGCCAATGATTTATATGCTGACATTCCGCTAAGAAAACACAACCGAACACTCGATACAAAAGTATTCGATAACATTCACTTCGCTTTTCAAAATATTGCATCATTAAACGCATTAAATACTGATGTGGAATTTAAAAGTGATATTTGTAATTCAGCTATAGTGTGCTGGCATGATGCAATTGTTTTCTCAGCTAAAGCTATGGTATGTGCCTATTATGATCATGAACATAATATGGATGAATTAAATATGGTTAATAAGTTGTGGCAAGAATCAATTGTTACTAATGAACTCATCCCTTCCCCGTTTAATTTATCCATACCAACATTGGTAAAAAAAGAATCCGAAGCAATTATTAAAAGGTACAGAGGTACAAATACCTACACTCTCGATTATTCTATCCGAGATAAAACTATGGCATATGGGGGATTATGTTCTAATTTAAAAGGAACACATGGTTATGAGTTATGGAAAGCCGAAATACAAATTAAAGAAACAGAACACTTTAAATCACTTGGTGTCGACAGTTTTAGAACAAAAATAGCCCGAGAATATAGAGACCAAATTCTATCAGAAGGTAGTGTTAATTTTCTTGTGCAAGCTAACCGCTTTAGAGGGAAATCAAACTATCGAGATTCAATTTATCTTACCTACGGTGAAAACAACTCAGAATCACTCAAGATCTTTATAAACGACTTGTTAGAGGTCTCAACAGCATTTTTAAAATGTGCCTCTATTTACTGCTCAAAAAGAGTAGAACCAGATACGTGGAATTCTTTTGTGGATGATATAGAAGAAAATACTTGTTTGACCATCGAAGTGGATATTATTAAGCCAAATTAAAGTAAAAAAATAGACAAACCGAAGTTTGTCTATTTTTTAATACATTGTCTGAAATTCATATATTCAGACACACACTCAATTAATCTGCATACGTCTCAATTGGCGGACATGAACAAATTAAGTTACGGTCACCTAACACGTCATCAATACGTGTAACTGTTGGCCAGAACTTGTCTTTTGCCACACTTGGTACTGGGAATGCCGCGTAGAAACGGTCATACGCTCGGTTCCACTCATTGCCTAGTACGTCAGCTTGGGTGTGTGGTGCAAATACCAATGGGTTGTTTTCAATAGACCATTCACCAGAGATGATTCTGTCTACTTCGCCCTTGATAGAGATCATGGCTTCAATGAAGCGGTCGATTTCTACTTTAGATTCAGACTCAGTAGGCTCAATCATCAATGTGCCCGCTACAGGGAACGACATAGTCGGTGAGTGGAAACCATAATCTTGTAAACGCTTAGCGATATCCATTTCTGTGATACCTGACGTTTCTTTGATTGGGCGTAAATCAACAATACATTCGTGTGCAACACGGTTGTTTTGACCACGGTACAAAATTGGGTAATGCTCACTTAGCTTTTCAGTTAAGTAGTTGGCGTTCACAATCGCCATTTCAGTTGCTTGCTTTAAGCCTTCTGAGCCCATCATCGTGATGTATGCCCATGAAATAGGCAGAATAGCGGCTGAACCGTAAGGTGCTGCTGATACTGCGCCATTGCCTTCAGTCGTGCCTGGTACATTAATCACGCTGTGGTTAGGCATAAACTCTGCAAGGTGTGATTTAACCCCTATTGGGCCAACACCTGGACCACCGCCACCGTGTGGAATACAGAATGTTTTGTGCAAGTTAAGGTGCGATACGTCAGACCCAATTGAACCTGGGCTGGTAATACCCACCTGTGCGTTCATGTTCGCGCCATCCATGTATACTTGGCCGCCGTGCTCATGCACGATGTTGCATACTTCTTTGATGCTTTGCTCGTAAACACCGTGCGTAGACGGGTAAGTTACCATGATACATGATAGGTTTTCAGCTACGTCAGCGGCTTTCGCGCGCAGGTCGTCCATATCAATGTTACCAAGCGAGTCACACGCAACAACCACCACTTTCATACTGGCCATTTGTGCTGATGCTGGGTTAGTACCATGTGCTGAACTTGGAATTAAGCAGATGTTACGGTGCCCTTCGCCACGTGACTCATGGTATTTACGAATTGCGATAAGACCCGCATATTCACCTTGTGCACCAGAGTTTGGCTGTAATGATACTGCGTCGTATCCGGTGATGTTTACTAGCCACTCGTTAAGCTCGTTGATCATCACTTGGTAACCTTGCGCTTGATCAAGCGGGCAGAATGGGTGCATTTCTGCAAATTCAGGCCACGTTACTGGGATCATCTCCGCTGTCGCATTCAGTTTCATGGTACATGAACCTAATGAGATCATGGAGTGGTTAAGCGCTAAATCTTTATTTTCAAGACGCTTAATATAACGCAGCATTTCAGTCTCGCTGTGGTACGAGTTGAAGTTAGGGTGCGTTAAAATTTCGTCGTCGCGTTCTAGGCTTGCAGGAATACCTGTGATGCCATCAGCTGCAACCTGAGTATCAAGTGCGTCTACATCAAGGCCATGGCCTGCACCGAGAATAATATCAAACAACTGTGCTACGTCGGCACGGGTGGTTGTTTCGTTCACTGATACTGAGTATTCACCGGCATGGTTAGTTGCAAAGTTTACCTCTGCTGCAATCGCACGCGCTACTACCGCGTCTTTATCTGCGCTTACCACTGTTAGCGTGTCAAACCATGTGTCATGCTTCAGTGCAACGCCTTTTGCTTTAAGGCCGATTGCTAAAATACTGGCAAAACGGTTAGTACGCTGCGCAATGGTTTTTAGCCCTTGAGGACCATGGTACACCGCATAAAATGCTGCCATGTTGGCTAGCAATACCTGCGCTGTACAAATGTTTGAATTGGCTTTTTCACGACGAATATGCTGTTCACGTGTTTGCATTGCCATACGCAGTGCGTCGTTACCTAAGCGGTCTTTTGATACACCAATGATACGACCTGGTAGCGAACGCTTGTACTTATCGCGTGTTGCGAAAAATGCAGCATGTGGACCACCGTAGCCCATTGGTACACCAAAACGCTGTGCTGAACCCAGTACCACGTCTGCACCCAGTTTACCTGGAGCTTTTAGTAGCATTAAGCTCATGATGTCTGCGGCAACACAGGCAATCGCTTTTTTGTCTTGTACTTGTGCGATAAGTGCTTGTACCTCTACCACTTCACCCGTTGTGCTTGGGTATTGGAATAAAGCACCAAAAATTTCATGGTTTACCGCGTCTGTCGCTGGGCCAACGATGATGTCAAAGCCAAACTGTTCTGCACGCGTTGTGACCACGTCAATGGTTTGCGTGTGAACATCTTCGGCAATAAAGAATGCATTGGCTTTTTTCGCTTTAGACACGCGTTTTGCCAGTGCCATCGCCTCTGCTGCAGCCGTTGACTCATCAAGCAATGAGGCTGATGCTAAGTCTAAGCCGGTAATATCAATGGTAAGAGTCTGGAAGTTAAGTAATGATTCTAAACGACCTTGGGCAATCTCTGGCTGATAAGGAGTATATGCCGTGTACCAACCTGGGTTTTCAAGTACATTACGTAAAATCACGTTTGGTACATGTGTTGGGTGGTAACCCTGACCAATGTACGACTTGAATACTTTATTTTGGCTTGCAACCGATTTTAAGTAGCTCAGCGTTTCAACTTCAGTACGGCTATCGCCAACTGTTAAACCTTGCTCTAAACGGATAGCCGCAGGGACGGTTTGACCGATCAGCTCTTCAACACTCGATACTTCTAGAGCAGCTAGCATATCGCTAACTTGCGCTGGGCTAGGCCCAATATGGCGGCGAATAAAATCTTGCTTTTGCTCTAACTGTTCAAGAGATTTGGCGTTTGACATTAGTCCAGATTCCTATGATCCAAAAATATAAATAATATTTACTGCAATAAACCAACGGGGTTTATATTTGGTTTACGCTAAGCAATTTAAAACACCCCACTTCAATGGGTATTGGCCTTATTAAAGTGTGTGTTTGAAAACAATAAAAGCCCCAGTTAGGGGCTTTTAAAAACTCACGCGAAGATTAGTCTTCGTCAATTGAGTTTGCGTAACCTTCAGCGTCTAACAGGTTACCAAGTTCAGCTTCATCAGATGCTTTAACGCGGAATAACCAACCATCGCCAAACGCATCGTTGTTTACTGTTTCAGGTGAATCTTCAAGGTCTTCGTTAATAGCAACGACTTCACCTGTGATTGGTGCGTATATGTCTGATGCCGCTTTTACCGACTCAGCGACTGCACAATCTTCACCCGCATCAACTTCATCACCAACTTCTGGTAATTCTACGAATACCATGTCGCCTAAAAGCTGTTGAGCGTGCTCAGTGATACCTACAGTATAAGTACCATCACCTTCAGCGCGAACCCACTCGTGTGAAGACGCGTACTTTAACTCGCTAGGAATATTGCTCATTTTTTGTTCCTTTGGTTCGGTTTTTTTAGGCGGCGCACCGCCCTATTATAATATTAAATAATTGACTTGCCGTTACGTACGAAGCTTGGCTTCACTACTTTAACGTCAACTAACTTTTTGCGCATTTCAACCTGTGCTGTCTCACCAGTAGAGCGAGGTACACGTGCTAAAGCAACACTAAAACCTAATGTCGGAGAGAATGTACCAGAAGTAATCACCCCTTCGCCACCTTCTACGATAACTTTAGAGCCACCACGTAATACACCTTTGCTCTCTAACACTAAACCAACTAGCTTATCAGTGCTTTTATCCGCACGCTGCTGTTCAACTACTTTGCGGCCAATAAAGTCACGCTCAGCAGGTTCCCAAGCAATCGTCCATGCCATATTTGCAGCCAATGGTGACACTGTGTCATCCATGTCTAAACCGTACAAGTTCATGCCCGCTTCTAAACGTAGCGTATCTCGTGCACCTAAGCCAGCAGGAGCAACACCTGCATCTAATAATTTTTGCCAAAGGTCAGCCGCGCCGTCATTGTGTACCACAATTTCATATCCTGCTTCACCGGTATAGCCTGTGGTAGCGATGAATAAATCACCTGCTTGCACACCAAAGAATGGCTTCATACCTTCTACAGCCGCGTTTTGATCCGCATTTAAAATCTCAGCCGTTTTTGCTTTCGCGTTCGGACCTTGTACTGCAATCATTGCGTACTCTGGGCGCTCTGTCACTTCAACAGCATACCCTGCTGATACAGTCGCGATGTGTGCCAAGTCTTTTTCACGCGTTGCTGAGTTTACAACTAAACGATAATCTGTTTCTGTGAAGAAATAAATAATAAGGTCATCAATAACACCACCTTGCTCGTTAAGCATTCCGGTATAAAGAGCTTTACCCGGAACAGTTAACTTCGCCACATCATTGGCAACAAGTTTACGCAAAAATGCTTTTGCGTCGTCGCCTTTTACGTCAACAATGGTCATGTGAGACACGTCAAACATACCTGCATCGGTACGTACTGCGTTATGCTCTTCAATTTGAGAACCATAGTTGATTGGCATCTCCCACCCGTGGAAATCTACCATTTTTGCGCCAGCTTCAATGTGCTTAGCATGTAGTACTGTTTTAGAAGTCATATCATTCCTTCACTTTATTTGTGTACTTGTTGTGTATAAACAACCAGTATTGCCTCATATTGAGGTGGGGTTAATTCAATAGCAACAAGGGCCGAAGAATACGCTCCTAGCCCTTGTCATTTAATCTGGGTGTTAGTTTAGGTGAAAGCCTTGTTCACGCAACACGCCTTGCCATTTATCCAATGTGGACTGTAAAGCAATCAATTGATACTGCTGCTGGTCATTCTCAAGTAATGAAGTGACAAACACCTCACCACTTTGCCTGCCATAACAGACTTGTTTATCTGATAAACACAGACCCGGTGTTAGCTCAAAACTAGTTACTAACGTGTCAAAAGCATGCTGGCCGCTTAACGTATTGATACTTAAATCATCGCGTACCACCAGCTCTATATCGTAATCATGATCATGCTGCTTTATTAATGCTTTAAATGATGCAATCGCATCAGTATTTACCACTAAGCGATACGCGGTTTCGCTAAAATAATAAACGGCAAAATACTCACCACTGACTAATTGACCTTTGACGCCCAATCCTGGGGCAATCAATTTGTTTAAATTCAGCCCTAGCACTTGGCTTAAAAATGGCGTGGTTTCAAAACCACTAAAGTCCAATACTACTAGGCTATGTGTAGCAACCATGCTGTTGTCTACCGGCGCAGTACCTTGTCGATGTTTAGCAAACATAGTAGGAGCAAAAGTCATTGCTACACCCTAAATAAATTTTCATTAACTGCGAGTATATGGGTGCAGATAAGCAACAACAAATTGTAATTTTTTATCAGTTGATAAATAATACTTATATAAACAGCTAGATTAAATTGTATTTATTAATATGAAGAACTTATCGATTGATGGTCTGCGCACGCTTGTAACGGTAGTGGAAGTGGGTGGCTTTGCGAAAGCGGGTGAACGCCTTGGGTTATCTCAACCGGCGGTTTCACTGCAAATTAAGCGCCTTGAAGATATGCTCAATTGTAAACTGTTTAAAAAACAAGGCCAACGTCAGGTGCTCAACCAATATGGCGAGTTATTACTGCCCCTTGCCAAGCAAATGCTGCAGCACAACGATGCTATTTTACAGCAGTTCACTTCTGAGAGCGTAACAGGCAAAGTACGCTTAGGTATTCCCAGCGAATTTGCGGCACGCATACTGCCTTCTATTATTGGCGACTTTGTTGCTTTGTATCCCGATGTCTCTCTAGAAGTAAAATCGCGCTTGAGTAAACATTTACTCTCCGTCTCCCGTCAAGATCAGTTCGACCTGGTATTGGCTCTAAATGAACAAACGGGGTCTGAACAATTCCCCGTTTTCATGCAAGATCAATTAGTATGGGTCGGCGATTTATCTTTAATCAAAGATACAAACCAAGTGGTCACATTGGTAACGGCACCAGAAGGTTGCATTTATCGCCGCAGAGCCATTGAAGCGCTGCAGCAAGCAGGACTAAAACATCGTATCATTTACAGCAATGCCGATCTAACAGGACTAATTGCAGCCCTAAAAGAAGGGTTAGGTGTGACTGTACTCGCTAAAAGTACCGTCCCCAGCGATCTGAGCTACCAAGCCAATACCAAACATTTACCTGAGTTGGGAGATATTGATATTTGTTTAGTGAAAAACTCGGCTGAGTCAGTTCACGCTGTTGATAAGTTAGCCGAATTTATTGCGCTACGATTAAGCTAATTGTTTTCAATTATCACTTCTGAGTCAATGGATCCTGAATCAAGTTCAGGACGACGATAAAGTTAAAATTCAGGGAGATGATAATACTAAACGTCAAGGCGACTATCAGGTGAAACGTCAAGACACATATAACCAGGCTTAGAGCCTTTCTCCCTATGTCTCACCCTGTACCATCGTCTTTCTGACGTAGGTCAGAATCCAGATTCACTTGCATATCACTGCAAAAGCACATGGACCCTGAAACCAATTCAGGGCGACGATAAAGTTAATACTCAGGGCGACGAGACTATTTCACTATATCGTCTTTCTGACGTAGGTCAGAAAGACGATATGCAACTAAGAATGTTCACGCTCTCCCTATTTGCCCACGGCTTCTTTTGCAAACAATGTTTTTATCGGTCCCAAATTATCCACTAGGCTTAGGCCCACTCCACGTAATAATTTTTTAACCGGATGCCCGCCTTCAAATAACTCTTTTAAGCCTTGCATCATGGCAATGTGTTTTTGCGCATCGAGCTTACGACTTCGCTCATACTCACGAAGTGTGCGCATAGACGCAAACTCCCCATCTTGAGTTAAACACGCAATTAATGAAGCCGCATCTTTAAGCCCTAAGTTCATCCCTAACCCAGCCAACGGGTGAATTGTATGTGCCGCATCCCCCATCAATACGACTTTGCCACTAAGCCATTGCTGAGCATAGCGCATTTTTAGTGGGAAAACGGCTCTATCGTCTGCCACTTCGCACAAGCCACATTGGCTATCTATTGCGACATTTAGTGCTTTATTAAATTCAGTAGCAGGTAACGCCATTAAGCGCTTAGCCTCTTCAGGTGAGGTCGACCATACAATAGAATGATGATGTGCATCATTTAAGGGTAAAAATGCCAATGGTCCAGTATCTAAAAATATTTGCCGTGCCGTGGCATTATGCGGTTGTTGCGTTTTAACCGTTGCCACAATCGCATTGTGGTCATAATCCCAAAACGTCAATGGCATTTTAAACTGGGTTCGTATCGCCGAGTTTGCTCCATCTGCAGCGACCAGTAATTTGGCCATCACCGGCATCCCCGACTCCAACGTGATCAATACATCACTGTCGGTTTGGTGAATTGCTTGATAACGGGTCTCAAAACATAAGGTGGCACTAGGTTGTTGCTGTAAAGCCACAAATAGCCCAAAACGGATTGCGTCATTTTCAATAATATGACCAAGCTCAGGTAAATCTAATTCTGCGCTATTAAATGTAATTTTTCCGAAGCTGTCTTGATCCCGAACATCCATATGCGTGTAAGGCATCGCGCGCATTGCACTAATACTTTGCCATACATCCAGAGACTCAAATAAAATTTGACTCGCAAGGCTTATTGCGCTCACTCGATTTGCAAAACTATCAGCCAAAGGCTGTGGCTCACAACCACTATCTATCACTATAACACTGATATTTTTTTTCGCTAACCCCAATGCCAGAGTTAACCCTACGGCACCGCCACCAACAATACAAACTTGCGCTTGTTGCATTACTTGTTTCCTTTTCTCACATGACCCATTAATTGCTTCGCCAACGGGCTTTTTAAGCGTGTAGACAATGCCATCGCCAGTAATCCACAGTTGCGGCCCAGCGCAACCAATCGCGAACTATTTGAAAATAATCTAACGAGTCCATCAGTTAATGCCATCACATGATCAATATCCGCGAGCCGGCTTTGCTCAAATTCATGCGTAAATGCAAATTCTCCCAACGCCTCTCTAGGGTACTTTTCGATTAACGATACGAGCGATTGAATATCACGTACACCAAGGTTAAACCCCTGCCCTGCAATTGGATGAATTGCATGTGCAGCATTCCCTATCACCACAGCGCGGTGATGAACGACACGGTCAACCTTGCCCAGCACAAGTGGGTACTGAGCTCTTTCGCCTACTTGGGTAAAAATACCAGCACGGAAACCAAATGCACTTTGTAGTGCCTCTATAAACAGCGTACCTGTCATAGTTTGATATTCGTGTAGCTGATCACGGTGCATACACCACACTAATGAGTAGCGATCTTTACTCATAGGTAACAACGCCATCGGGCCATGTTCAGTAAAACGCTCAAATGCCTGACCATCATGCCCACCAGCCACTTCAACATTCGCAATTAATGCGCCTTGTTCATACGCCTTACTCGTAAACCCTAACTGCAACTTATCCCGTGTTGGCGACTTAGCCCCATCAGCTAACACCAGCAACTTGCCACTCAATAAATCACCCGTTGTGAGCGTCACTATCACATGGTCTATTTTCTGCTCCAACTGGGCCACATTGGCTGGACAAAACATACCAATATCTGCACTTTGCAGCTGCCGATGTAATTCATTACCATACGGGTTGACTTCCACCACATACCCTAGCGCATCACAGTTATAATGTTGATGATCTATATCAGCTTTTCCAAAGTGGCCCCGATCAGACACATGGACTTGATGTATGGCTTGTGCAAATGACCACTGTGGATTAAATAACCCAAACCGCTTTAAATACGATACAGACTGCTCTGCCAATGCAATACTGCGATCGTCAAAGCTAGGATGTGCTTGCCCTTGAGGTTCAAAGGCTTCAATAACACCAATGTGATATGTGGGGCATTGTTTTTTGATTGCCAAGGCAGCGGTTGCACCAGCCATACCGCCCCCTACAATTAATACATCAAACTGTTGCAACCGATTCTCCTACTGTTGCATTAGCGCTTCTATCTCTGCAATGGTTTTTGGGACACCCGCAGTTAAGTTTTCAAAGCCATCATGAGTGATAAGCAAATCATCTTCAATTCGTATGCCAATACCTTGAAACTGCGAGGGAACTTGCGCATCTTCATCAAAATACAAACCAGGTTCAATCGTCAACACCATGCCTGGCTCAAATGGTCTGTCAGCTTCATCTAATTTATATTCACCAACATCATGCACATCTAAACCTAACCAATGGCCTAAGCCATGCATATAAAAAGCTTTGCAAGCTTGTTTGTCTAGGAGTGTATCTAAATCGCCCGCTAAAATACCGAGGTCGATCAAACCTTGCGTCATTACTTTCATCGCAGCATGATTTGCTTTAACTAAAGTACCGCCCGGTTTTACCTGTTGAAATGCCGCCTCTTGAGAAGCCAATACCAGCGCATACAGTGCTTTTTGTGGTTCACTAAACTGCCCTGAAACAGGAAAAGTGCGTGTAATGTCAGCGGCATACCCTTCAAGTTCACACCCTGAATCGATTAAAACAAGGTCACCACTGTGTAACTGGTCGCTATTCTCAGTGTAATGTAAAATATTGGCGTTATTCCCCGAACCAACAATCGTGCCATACGCTGGGTGGCGTGCACCATTCATTGCATAATGATGATGTATTTCAGCCTCAAGCTGATACTCTGTTGCATCAGCAGAGGCAAAACGCATTGCGCGTTTGTGCGCATCACAACTAATTTGTGCGGCTTTGCGCATCACTGCTATTTCTGCGTTTGATTTAAACAATCGCATTTCATGCAAAATAGGTCGAATATCTTTGATAATTTCAGGTGCTCGATAACCTTTTTTAGGTGCGCCCCTTAATGTATTCATAATGGACCAAATTTTATCATCAAATGCTGGGTAGGTGCCTTGGCCGTAATACAGAATACGATTACCGTTAACTAAGTCTAAAAGTGTGTCATCTAACTCACTCAAAGGAAAAGTATCATCAAGCAATAAATCTTGTTTTGCCCGCTCAAACCCCATTCTTCGGCCGTGCCAAATTTCGGCTATTTTGTCCTTATTCCGGCAAAATAAGCTGCTTTTACCTTTGCCATTGCTATCTTTACTCAGCACCAGAACCGCATCAGGTTCATTGAAGCCCGTTAAATAGAAAAAATCACTGTCTTGCCTAAATGCATATTCGGTGTCTCTGCTGCGCGTTAGCTCTACTGCGGCGGCAATAACCGCAACTGAACCGACATCTAACTCTGCAAGCACGCGAGTGCGGCGTTCTAAAAATTCATGTGTTGTGATCATCAGTGTAGCGTCTTTGAAGTTGTGCCAGCTTCTGGCTCTTTACCCATTTCAGCAAAACACAGTAGTGCCGAAACCCGAATGTATTCAATGATTTCGTGCAGCGCTTGTTGATCTTCTTCACTGTCATCGAAATGTGTATCTAGTTTGGTGATCTCAGTAAAGTCACTGATCACTTCTTTTACATCAGCCGACAACTTACCATAATCTTTTTGCTTTAAACCAA
This sequence comes from Pseudoalteromonas sp. MMG012, assembly GCF_018100875.1. Classification (NCBI taxonomy): domain Bacteria; kingdom Pseudomonadati; phylum Pseudomonadota; class Gammaproteobacteria; order Alteromonadales; family Pseudoalteromonadaceae; genus Pseudoalteromonas; species Pseudoalteromonas sp. MMG012. The sequence goes on along the minus strand of NZ_JAGJEF010000071.1, from coordinate 9,569 downwards.
ACCCAAGTAAGAAGCCTGATACCCAACCTACCAGCGCATTTGCTTGGTCGAGCAGCGATTCGTCTTCGCTTGGTAAAAATAGGTCGAACTGAAATTCACTTTCATTAAAGTGCTCAATAACATGCTTATACATTTCAGCAAAAAACTGTTTCAGTTCTTCACTGAAGTTTTGACCTTCATTAAACACATCACTGAGTAAGCCCAAATATTCTTTTGCTTCAATATTTAGACCGCAAGCTAATAAACCACTGATGGCACCATGTACTTCAGCAGGGGCTACATAAATGTCGTTTTTTTCTAGCACCAATTGGGCTTGGGTATAATCTTTTAATTCGCTCATCAGTATTTCTTACACTCACAATTTAGTTTGTTAATGCTACCACTCGAAGTATAGCAACTCCAAGCAATTGTATGTGCTGGGTTAAAAATCAAACTCGTCGTTTAGTAAACTAGCAATACAGCATAAATTAGCAGCAAACAGCGAAGTATTTTGCATTTTAGGTTTCTACTGAGGCAGATGTTTTATATACTGAATAGGTTCCCTAGCTCGTTGGACAGCCGATTAAGTCCCTGAGCCGATAAACTTTATTTAGGGACGTAGTTTGCTTACTTTTGTGCAAGCTCGGCATGTACCGAGAAGCCTACGGTAAGCTGTTGCGTTCCGCCTTGAACCTTAGGGTTCGAGGGCTGACATCAGCATCCGCGTCGCTGGGGCACACCATTTTCAATACCTTCTTCGCTTATTTTAAACCGCATAACGCGATAAATAACGTATGCATTTGCCAATGCAATCGACTTTCAATACATCGCACTTAACGCGACGTCAAATACCGCGTAACAGCTTGAATTTATATCTCAAACCACATAGAGAATAAGCATAAAATATAGCAACTAGATAAAATAGTTACTCAATTAGCCTCACACTAACGCGTTTTCTTGTGAAAAGTGCAGCATTGGCTTACGATTAGGCAAACGCGCATTAAGAATGGCTACTCATGCAGCTCAACCATACGGATATATTTGTAAAGCAATGAAAACCAGTAAGTTAAGTATTAAGTTGTTATGGTACATCACCCCCTTGGTGATCTTGCCTTTGCTGTTTCTTGGTGGATTTACACTCACAAATGTGACGAGCTCAACACAAAAACAAGCCAAACTTACCGTGAGTCGCTTTGTTGAACAACAACAACAAAAAATGTTCAATTACATTGAAATATACCAATCCACAACAAAGCTTTTGTCTAACTCTCCGGTTTTGATGGATTTTCTTAACCAAACCAATGTAGATACGGTTTCCAGTACCTCTAAACTCAGCGCATTAGTGGACGTATTTGCCAGTTACAGTGAAGCCTACCCAGACATTTTAAGTATTAATTTGGTGGGGCCAAAAGGAAATAGTAAAGCGTATCACGCAAATAACTTGAGCCAAGCGCCAATAAGCTACCCTTTTTTCAGTCAAGTCATTAATAACAATCTCAGACAACAACAATTTATGGTGGCAACAGCCAAAGGCACCACACACCTCTACTTTGTGCAGCGCATATATGGGGTAAATTTACAATTAAAACAACCGAATCAGCAAGGTTATATTATTGTTCGCGTTGACCCATCTATTATCAATTCAAGTATTTTTGAATCGGCTTATGACAATACCTTAAACTTACTCGTGACTGATGGCGGTGAAATTCTTTTCAGCTCAGACAAACAACTATTCAGCAACTACTTGTCACCTGATGAAATTGAACAAATACATGAAGTCGCCGATAAAGGCACGCTCAACGCTATAAATTTAGAAAGTATCGATAATGTTGAACGTATGCTCTATGCCGTGCAACTCAGCGGGGGGTATTACTATTTATCCACGATACCGAAATCTTTACTCTACCATTCAGGTAAAGCCATTAGCTTAATTACAGCGCTGATTGTTATTCTGTCAGTCATTATATTACCCATTCTCATTTTTATCGTGGTGCGTAATTTACTCCTCAACCCCATTGAATTATTAGGTGAAGCAAGTCATCGTGTGGGCGATGGCGATTTGTCAGTTTACCTACCAACACAAGGTAATGATGAGGTTGGCACCTTGTTCCACGACTTTAATCACATGGTGAAACAAATCAGAGATTTCCAAGGTGAGTTGGAAGAATATAAACATCACCTAGAAGAAAAAGTCGACAACCGTACCCGCGCATTAGAAGAAATGAACAAACAGCTTGGTGGTGCGATTACACAAGCCAAACAGGCCAATGAACTTAAGAGCCGATTTTTAGCCAATATGAGTCATGAGATCCGAACGCCTTTGACGGCCATCATGGGCTTTACTGAGCAACTTTTACATAACCCAGATGCGAAAGGTACTCGTCACCACTTAGATACCGTGTTGCGAAACTCAAAACATCTATTAGAACTCATAAACAATATCCTAGACTTATCCAAAATTGAGGCTGAAAAACTCGCTGTTGAACAAAATGCGCTGGAATTACAGCCTTTACTCGAAGATATTGATTCCATTATGGCACCTATGGCGCAAGAGAAGTTATTGTCATTCTCTATTGATTACCAATTCCCGTTACCTAAAGTAATGCACAGTGATATTACCAGACTCAAACAAATCCTCTTAAACATCGCAACCAATGCCGTGAAGTTTACTGAGTTTGGTGGCATAAAGATCACAGTGTCCTTTAATGAAACTCTGCAGCAATTTCAATTTGTTGTCGAAGACACCGGCATTGGTATGTCTCAAGCTGAAATCAATCGTGTATTTAAGCCTTTTGAGCAAGCCGATAGCACAACCACTCGACGCTTTGGTGGTACTGGCTTGGGGCTATGTATTTCCAAAAATTTAGCTCAACTATTGGGTGGCGACGTTGAGGTGCACAGTGAGCAAGGTGTTGGGAGTCGATTTACAATCCATATTGCAGGTAATTATCAATGTAGCGACTATGAACTGACCTATGAGCTATCTAAGTCGATACCTGAGCAAGACATTTCTCAAGAGCTATCTAATACTCACATAGATGCCCATATTTTACTTGCTGAAGATAATCCAGATAACCAAGTATTAGTGACGCTCCTCTTACAAGCTTGGGGGATCACGCCCGATATTGCCAAAAATGGGGCAGAAGCGGTAGAAAAAGCGCTCGTCAATGACTACAACCTGATTTTAATGGACATGCAAATGCCGGTTATGGGCGGGCTTGAAGCCACTGAAATGCTCAGACATGCCGCCTACGATGGGCCTATTATTGCGCTCACAGCTAATGTAATGAAACAAGACGTTGATACTTACCTCGCGGCAGGTTGTAATGAAACGCTCGGTAAGCCTATTGATAAAACAGAGTTAGGTGCAGTGCTTCTCGAACACCTTCAACTTGAAGATGCCAGCCAGTCGCAATGGGATTCTTTATTACAAAGTGAAAAGTTCATGCAGATCAGTCAAAACTACATTGCAAAGCTACCTGAGTATTTAACCCAACTTGAGTCTTATTATGACAATCAAGAATGGGTGTCTCTCAGAGCCCTTTCGCACAGTTTAAAGGGTAGCGCTGGTTGCTTTGGTTTTATGAATATTCACAGTGCAGCTGATGACTTAGAGCAAAGCTTACGGACAAACAATCAAGCGCAATGGCAATATGCGTTACTCAACTTAACTGAAGCCATCAAATACACACTGAAAAATCAACAATCACTTAAAGTCGCCAACTGAACCTAATCGATAATATGCCTATTCTGTGTGCTATTAGGATGCACGTACAGGCTTTAATTATCCCATCATAAAGCTGAGGGCGAGTGCCATGAGTATTGCGTCTTCTTTACCTTGTGTGCTCGGGTAATAATCCTTACGTATCCCCACTTCGGTAAACCCTACTTGAGTATATAAACCAATTGCAGCAACATTCGATGCGCGTACTTCTAAAAATACATTCTCGGCTGACATTGTTTCACTGCGTGCCACAAAGTCATGAAGTAACGCTTTTGCTAACCCTCGGCCTTGATATGCCGGTGTAATACAAATATCCATTAGGGTATTATCGGGCCCAGCACGCTCGCCAATGTAAAAGCCAACCAATTTTTCATCACAATACAGTGCACCGTTAAAATAACGGCCCGCCAAACAGGTTTGCATGGTATTTTCAGACCAAGGGAACCCGTGACAAGCACGCTCTATGGTCATCAACTCATTGAGTGTTAGCGTTGCCAACATATCGTGCTTAATTTCAGTATTCACTTAGTAGTTTCCATAATTGACGCTTTTGCTGCGAGTTCAACTGTGCACTGGGAAGCAAAAGATGCTTTTCGGTTATGCCAACATCAGCACCTTGGTAAATGACGCTCAAATCAATTAAGGAGTCGGCCAATTGTATATCACTCAACAGTTGAGGATTGAGGGTCAATACGGTCTGCGTATTCGAGCCGGTGCCAGTATGATCCGCTTGTTTTAATCTTAAAGGTGTAATTTCTAGAACTTCAGCATGCAATGGGTGCATAAAAACCTGCGAATATATAAAACTGAATGTGACTTTAGGGTATAAAATATGAAGTAAAAAAGGAAGTGGCAGGGGCGGCAGGACTCGAACCCGCAACCATCGGTTTTGGAGACCGCTGTTCTACCAATTGGAACTACGCCCCTGCAATGACGACGAATTATAGAGATGTTTTATAAAAGGTAAAGCGTTATTTCATAAATTACGCTTCAACTGCTTCTTAAATAAACAAAAAGGCGAATATTTAACATATTCGCCTTAAATATTAGCAAACTAAGTAACTAATAAGTGGTTATTCCCACTCAATAGTTGCCGGTGGTTTACCTGAAATATCGTAAACAACACGCGAGATTCCATCAATCTCGTTGATAATACGGTTAGAAACTAACCCTAAGAAGTCATAAGGTAAGTGTGACCAACGCGCGGTCATGAAATCAATGGTTTCAACACAGCGTAATGATACAACCCAATCATACTTACGTGCATCACCCATCACACCCACAGACTTCACTGGTAGGAATACAGTAAATGCTTGAGACACCTTATGATAAAGGTCGGCTTTATGTAGTTCTTCAATAAAGATAGCATCTGCACGACGCAATAAATCACAATACTCTTTCTTAATTTCACCAAGTACACGTACACCAAGACCAGGTCCTGGGAATGGGTGACGATAAAGCATATCGTAAGGTAAGCCGAGCTCTAAACCAATCTTACGTACTTCATCTTTGAACAATTCACGTAATGGTTCAACCAGCCCCATTTTCATATCATCTGGCAGGCCGCCAACATTGTGATGTGATTTGATCACATGTGCTTTACCTGTAGCAGACGCGGCAGATTCAATCACGTCAGGGTAGATAGTCCCTTGTGCAAGCCATTTAGCATTAACCAATTTCTTCGACTCTTCGTCAAAAATATCAATAAAAGTATGGCCAATCGCTTTACGCTTTTCTTCAGGGTCTGATAAGCCTTCAAGGTCTTTCAAAAATTGGGCTTCAGCATCTACTTTGATGATGTTCAAACCAAACTTGTCACCAAACATATCCATGACTTGTTGACCTTCGTTTAAACGAAGCAAACCGTTATCAACAAATACACAAGTCAGTTTATCACCAATTGCACGGTTAATGAGCATCGCAACTACGGATGAATCAACCCCACCAGATAAGCCAAGGATAACTTCGTCATCCCCTACTTTTTCTTTAATACGCGCAATCGCGTCATCAATAATTTGTGCTGGCGTCCATAACTTCTCACAACCACAAATGTCGATTGCGAAACGTTCTAATAAGCGCAGACCTTGCTGCGTGTGTGTCACTTCAGGGTGGAACTGCACGCCATAGAAGCGCTTTTCTTCCCAAGACATCGCAGCATGAGGGCACGTATCTGTGCGTGCTGTCGTCGTAAATGTGTCAGGAATTGAGATAACTTTATCGCCGTGGCTCATCCACACATCTAAAAAGTCAGTGCCGTCTTCAATGTGATCTTGAATTTGATCAAATAACTTACAATCGCCCACTTTTTCAACACGGGCATAACCAAACTCTTTTTTGTCAGAGCTTTCAACTAAGCCACCCAACTGCATCGCCATTGTTTGCATGCCGTAACATACGCCTAATACTGGCACGCCAGCGTTAAATACGTACTCAGGTGCTCTTGGGCTATCATCTTCAGTAGTCGACTCTGGGCCACCCGATAAAATAATACCTTGCGGATTAAATTCACGGATCTGCTCTTCGGTCACGTCCCAAGCCCATAGCTCACAATAAACACCGATCTCACGAATACGACGCGCAATTAGCTGCGTGTACTGTGAACCGAAGTCTAAAATCAAAATGCGGGAATCATGGATGTCTTTGCTCATTGATAATCTCGTAGTTAGGAAACGACTCACACCAACCGAAATAAACTACTCTGAGTTAACTTCGCTATATTGGTATCAATTTAGTAAAGCACAAAAACGAACTTTACTTAAAATTAAGAAGGGCTAGCATGCGCTAGCCCATTTGCACACACTGAATTTCAGTGTGTTAGCCCATTCTATAGTTAGGCGCTTCTTTGGTGATTTGCACGTCATGAACGTGCGACTCACCCATACCAGCAGATGTAACACGCACAAACTGTGGTTTAGTATTTAGCTCAAAAATATCAGCACATCCGGTTAGACCCATAGCACTGCGAATACCACCCACTTGCTGGTGAATGATTGTCGCAATAGGTCCCTTGTAAGCAACACGACCTTCAATGCCTTCTGGCACTAACTTTTCAGCTTGTTTAGAGTTTTGGAAGTAACGGTCTGACGACCCTTCTTTTTGGTTCATAGCACCTAATGAACCCATACCACGGTATGATTTGTAGTAACGACCTTGATACAATTCAACTTCACCAGGCGACTCTTCAGTACCTGCGAGCATTGAGCCCACCATCACGCATGACGCGCCTGCAACCAATGCTTTAACAACATCACCTGAGAAACGAATACCACCATCAGCAATCACTGGAATATCGCGACCTTTAAGGCCTTCAACTGCATCTGAGATAGCCGTGATTTGTGGAACACCACAACCAGTTACGATACGTGTTGTACAAATTGATCCTGGGCCGATACCCACTTTAACCGCGTCAACACCCGCATCCGCAAGAGCAATCGCACCTTCAGCTGTTGCAACGTTACCTGCGACGATTTGTAAATCTGGAAATGCGGTACGCGTTTCTTTAACTCGGTCTAGCACTCCTTGAGAGTGACCATGTGAAGTATCGATAAGCAATACATCGACACCCGCATCAACCAATGCTGCAATGCGTTCATCAGTACCAGCACCAACACCAACGGCTGCGCCAACACGAAGACGACCTCGCTCATCTTTACATGCATTCGGCTTTTCTTGTGCTTTTTGATAATCTTTAACCGTGATCATACCTTTAAGCTTAAATGCATCATCAACAACCAAAATCTTTTCGATACGGTGCTCATGCATTAAACCAAGAATTTCTTCACGAGATGCGCCCTCTTTAACTGTCACTAACTTGTCTTTTTTCGTCATTACAGTCGAGACAGGCTGTTCAAGTTTTGTTTCGAAGCGCATATCGCGGCTCGTTACAATCCCTTCAAGCTGATTGTCGGCGCCGGTTACAGGAAAACCTGAAAAGCCTTTTTCTTCAGCAAGTACCAATGCGTCTTCAATGGTTAAATCTGAGGTCACCGTCACTGGAAAAGAAACAATCCCCGCTTCGTACGTTTTTACTTTACGTACGTTACGAGCTTGCTCTTCAATTGTCATATTCTTATGAATAAAACCAATACCACCTTCTTGCGCTAACGCAATCGCTAAACGCGCTTCGGTAACGGTATCCATAGAAGCAGATACAAGCGGTAAGTTCAATTCAATACCACGCGTTAAACGCGTCGATAGATTTGCGGTATGAGGTAAAACAGTAGAGTGTGCTGGAACTAATAGCACATCATCGAAGGTTAGGGCTTCTTTGGCAATTCTTAGCATGTTTGCGGTTTCTCTCACGTGGAACTGAGTATAAGGAATTGCGTGCAAATTTTATCAGCGTTCCCCATGCGAGTAAATAAATATTATCAAAAAATATGATAAAGTACTCCGCAATGGCACTTGGAGAAACTAAATTGAGCTATCAATCGCGCAGTACTATACCCCAACATGTTTATACCGTTTCTAGATTAAACAAAGAGATCCGAGCTATTTTAGAGCAAGGTTTTGCTCAAATTCAGCTTACTGGAGAAATTTCTAATTTTGTTGCCCCTGCGTCAGGTCATTGGTATTTTTCACTCAAAGATGAAAAAGCGCAAGTCAAAGCCGCAATGTGGCGCGGTAATAACCGCCAATGCAGCTATCGCCCCGTCAATGGTGCACAAGTGACATTACGCGCGCGCATCTCGGTTTATGAGCCAAGAGGTGATTACCAAGTCATCGTCGAACATATGGAGGCAGCGGGTGAAGGCCTGCTGAAACAACAGTATGATGCACTCAAGTTAAAGCTCGCAGCAGAAGGGCTATTTGGTAGTGTCCATAAAAAGCCTTTGCCTGAAAAAATCAATAAAATAGGAATCATCACTTCTGCCACAGGCGCTGCAATTAAAGATATTTTATCCGTGCTACAGCGCAGAGCCCCACAATTAGAAGTGGTTATTTATCCCTCACAAGTACAAGGCAAAGACGCACATTATCAATTAATAGAAAAGCTTCAACTTGCTAATCAACGTAACGAAGTCGATGTCATAATCATAGGTCGTGGTGGTGGTTCACTCGAAGATCTATGGTGCTTTAACGAAGAGCTATTAGCACGTGCCGTATTTGCCAGCACGTTGCCTGTGATTAGTGCGGTTGGCCATGAAATAGATACCACTATTTCAGATTACACGGCTGATTTACGAGCCGCAACGCCCTCTGCTGCTGCTGAATTAGTCAGTCCAGACCAAGAGGTTTTACTCGCTGAGGTTCAAAGTTATAAAAACCAGCTGAGTAAAGCTGCAAACAACCATATTGCTCATGCAAAACAGCATGTACAAGTACTATCTCAACGACTGCGCTTGCAACATCCAAAAAACCAATTAATGCAGCAATCTCAGCGTGTTGATGAGCTTTCAATGCGTTTGCAGCGTGCTTTTAATCAACGTCAACACACCCTCATAAACCGTATGAATTTGCTAGAGCAAAGGTTAGAACATCAACACCCTAAAGCGCACATTAACATTGCAAAGCAGCGCCTAAGTCAATTACAACAACAATTACACCGGTTACAACAACGCAAGCAAACTGAACAACAAAGCCAATTGGCTTTACTCGCTGCAAGGTTAGACAGTGTTAGCCCGTTAAGTGTACTAGCGCGAGGATATAGCATTACAAAAACAAATAAAACGGTCATAAAATCGATTGCTCAGCTCGAAAATGGCCAAGCTATAACGACACAATTTAATGACGGGATGGTACATTCTCAAATAACTAAAATCACAGCGAATTCAAAGTAGCTTTATCTAAGTACTTGCTATTTTTATCTTGCTTGATAGGAAAAGATGTTGTCAGGGGCAAGGTATGTTCGAAACCGTGCTCTAGG
>NZ_JAGJEF010000070.1:0-26913 GCF_018100875.1 Pseudoalteromonas sp. MMG012 | reverse complement strand
TCACCAAGGTGTTTTCGTAACTCCTGGATACTCTGCGTTAAAGCGGCATCACGATATTCACTATGAAGCCATAGCTGTGAAAGTATCTCCTCTCGGCTCAATAATTTACCAGGCTGATCTAAAAATAATAAGAGTAATTGTGCGACTTTAGGTCGTAGAGTTACGATCTGCTCATCAACATGCAACTGCTCTAAAACAGGTTCAAATGTAAACTGTTTAAATTGATACACGTTTTCTTATATTCCCTATATACGCTAGTGCCCCTAATATACAAAAGCGTATGCATTATGTCATGGTTGTTAATAGCCCAGTTTGTCCCTTTGCTGTACAATTAAAAGTAATATAAACGCTTCATTAACGGCCTTATGAATACACAAGACACCATCGTTGCTCAAGCGACTGCACCAGGACGCGGCGGCGTAGGTATTATCCGCATATCAGGTGCATTAGCTTCTGACGTTGCGCAGCATATTATTGGGAAATGCCCAAAAACGCGCTATGCCGAATATTTACCCTTCAATACCTTAAAAGGTGAACAATTAGATCAAGGGATCGCACTCTATTTTGCAGGCCCTAATTCTTTTACTGGCGAAGATGTTTTAGAACTACAAGGCCATGGTGGCCCTGTTGTCATTGATATGCTACTCAAAGAAATTTGCCAAATATCTGGCGTGCGCTTAGCGCAGCCCGGTGAGTTTTCAGAACGCGCATTCTTAAACGACAAAATGGACTTAACACAAGCAGAAGCGATTGCTGATCTAATTAATGCCACTAGTGAACAAGCAGCAAAAAGTGCCCTTCACTCTTTACAAGGTGATTTCTCTAATCATATTAATACGCTGGTGGAGAAAGTTATCCATTTGCGTATGTATGTTGAAGCAGCTATCGACTTTCCAGATGAAGAAATCGACTTTTTATCTGACGGAAAAGTGAGTGGTGATTTAAACGCAATCATCGAACAACTTAATGAAGTCCGTAAACAAGCAAAGCAAGGCAGCATCATGCGCGAAGGTATGCGTGTCGTGATCGCGGGTCGCCCAAACGCAGGTAAATCTAGCTTACTTAATGCATTAGCTGGCCGCGAAGCCGCTATCGTGACAGACATTGCGGGTACCACCCGAGACGTACTGCGTGAACATATTCATATAGATGGTATGCCACTGCACATAATTGATACCGCAGGACTGCGTGATAGCCCTGACAAAGTAGAGCAAATTGGTATTGAACGTGCCTGGGATGAAATAACCCAAGCCGATCATGTATTGTTTATGGTCGATGGAACCGACACCGTTCACACTGATCCTATGCAAATTTGGCCTGAATTTATGGCGCGTCTCCCTCAAGGTATGGCAGTCACCGTCGTTCGCAATAAAATAGATTTATCGCAAGAAGCGGTCGGTATGTGTCAGCAGGATAACTACCCGGTATTACGTTTAAGTGCAAAAAATACTGACGGTATCAATTTGCTACGCGATCACTTAAAAGCCTGTATTGGCTTCCAGGGAGCTACGGAAGGTGGCTTTATGGCACGCCGTCGGCACTTAGATGCGTTAGAACGCTCAGCAGAACACTTAGATATAGGTAAAACGCAGTTAGAAATGCACATTGCAGGTGAAATTCTTGCAGAAGAGCTACGTTTAACGCAGCAATATTTAAACGAAATTACCGGTGAATTCACCTCCGACGATTTACTGGGTAAGATCTTCAGCTCATTTTGTATCGGTAAATAGAAAAAGAAAACAACATCCAAACAAAGGAAAGAAAAGTTAAAATAACTAATAATATCAATTTATTAGTTTATTTATTTTCTTTCCTTCTTATCCTTTGCCTGCTATTAATGCTCCACATAGTGCCCACCGCCATGGGCCATTTAGGAGCCATTATGAAAATCACGATTGAAAAGAAGTCAGCCGATACAAAAGGCCGCCAAGCACTTATGCTAACCAGGAACTTTGGTTCCGTTTTAAATGACCAGGGTAAGCGCGTTAAAAAGCGCAAGCGACAAAGTCTGGATCTGTATATTTATCAAAATCCTAAGGATAAGGTGCAACGAGATCACAATAAAACAGTGCTTGCTTTGGTTGAAAATATAAAAGCTCAGGTTGAAAAAGGGCAAATATGAGACAATATATTAGCTGTTAGAGCGCCTCTATTTTTAATGAAAGGAGTATTTATGGAATTTTTATCAGCAGCTGTTTTATCAGGTGTAGTGTATGACCTTATTAAACATCAGGTTCAGGTTACCGCAGAATCTTTGAAGGAAAAGCTTAGGGATTGGGTGATTGATGAAGCAGTTGCACCAGCCTTGGCTATAGAGATAGAAAAACTAGAACTCAATGACGAAATGAGTGAAAAAGCCATTGAGCGCCATATATCTGCGTCAACAGATATACAAAATATCTTGTCCAGCATAGTACCTAATACAACAAATGTGATCATTCAGCACCATAGTGGCACTGGTGACAACATCGGTGGCAACAAAATTATTAGGTAGGATACATGAGCAACGACAACACTCCTCCTCCTCAAATTGAGCAGGAGCACTCAGGAACTGGACATAACGTTGCTGGTGATCTGACAATTTATAATATAGACAATGTTGATCTATCTACAGAGCTAGCAATAGCGTCTCTAATCGGATGCTGGAATGAGAAGAATTCTAATGACATCAGCATAGTAGAAGCGCTGATCGACGAACCTTACAGTAGCTGGGTTAAAAAAGTTAGAGTGATAGAAGGGCTAGACAATAGTCCATTAATACATAACCGCGGAATTTGGAAATTCAAAGATAGGTTAAATACTTTCAAAACTGTTTCTTCAAGGTTATTTGATACACATATAGAGAACTTCAAGGCCACTGTGACTAAAGTATTGAGCACAATTGATACTCAATACGAATTGAAGCCAGAAAATCGATTTGCCGCTTCTATTTACGGTAAAGGATTCCCACACAGTACTGTAATAAGAGAAGGTCTTTCAGAAGGACTTGCGATAATTGCGACCGCTCAGAACGATTTAAGTAATTGTTCCAAAGGTATTGGCCAATTCATCGCCTCAGAAGTTGTTAGTTCAGTTTTATCTTGTACAGATTGGAAGCTGTGGGCTAGCACTCAGGATGTACAAATAATGCTTGCAGAAGCATCTCCCGATAGCTTCATCGATGCTGCTGAAAACGCAGTATCAAGTACAGAGAAGCCTTTCGATTCACTTTTTGCGCAAGAAGGTGATGGTGGGATCACTGGCAGAAACTATCTTACCGGCTTACTGTGGGCACTTGAAGGACTAGCTTGGTCGCCTGAATTGTTATCTCGTTCCCTTGTGCTTCTAGGAGAAATGGATAGCCATGATCCAGGTGGTAACTGGATAAACAGACCTTCTAACTCTATTGCAGCTATATTATTACCTTGGCTTCCTCATACAACTGCCAATATAGACCTTCGATTTGCGGCTTTTAATGCCTTGAAGAGAGAGTTCCCTGACACAGCGTGGAAAGTAATCTTACAACTTTTACCTGACAATATGAGAACAACATTTGGTACTCATACTCCTACATATCGTAAGTTTATACCCGATGACTTCGAAAAAGCTCCAAGTGGCGAAGAGTATAACAACCAAATTGTGCATTACTGCCAATCGGCTGTTGAGTTAGCAAAGCAAGATTCCATCAGAATTGCCGAATTAGTCGATAATTTAGCAAACTTAACTAAGACGGCGTTCGACAGTGCCATTGAGCTATTGGATAGTTTCGCCTCTTTCAATACTGACGATGAAGAAAAACTCAGTGTTTGGGAGCATTGTTTAGAAATACGTAATAAACACAAGAAGTTCTCCGATGCACAATGGGCGATGCCACAAGATCAGGTAGATAAATTATCGGAAGTTATACGTAGTCTTAAGCCTACTGATCACAGGTTGTTTAACAAACGACTCTTTGGTCAGAGGAGTTATGACTTATTTGAAGACAACGGAAATTGGCGAGAGCAAGAAGAAAAACTAGCTCAAATGAGGAATGAAGCTGTTACATCTATTTTTAAAGATTATGAGATTAGTGGTCTGCTAGAGTTTGCAGAAACTATATATAGACCTGACTTAGCAGGAAATGCAACCTCAGCTTCTGGCATCAACATTCCAATTGAATTGATGAAATCTTTAATAACTAATGATAATTCGTCATTCAAACAATTCATATCAGGCTATGTTTGGAGCAAAAACCATTTGGAAGGAACACCTTGGGTGAGGGATGTTATTACAAACTGGGAACATGATGAGCTAATACAATTGTTCCTTTTACTGCCATTCAATATGGAAACATGGGCTTTATTAGAAGCGACACTAGCAGGCAATGAAACTGCTTATTGGGAGAGCGCCTATTCCAATGCTTATCATTGCGACTCAACGGACGACAGTTACTACGCTGTGGACAAATTATTAGAAAATAATCGTCCTTTAGCAGCAATAGATTGCCTTTCAAGAGTTTTAAATTCTGATAAGTCGGTTGACGAAGCAAGAGCTATAACCGCCCTGTTAATGGCAATCAACACTTCAGAATCATCAAAAAGTATCGATGTATACCACTTAAGCGAGATAGTTAAATTCCTGCAAAAAAGTGACAATGTATCCTCTGACGATCTGGTTAAGATCGAGTGGGCCTATTTACCGTTAATCAATAGGAAGTCTAACGATGATATCTATCCGCAACAGCTGGAAAACAAATTGGCAAGCGAGCCTGAGTTTTTCTGTGAGATGATCCAGTTAGCCTTTCGCTCAAGTAATCAGGAAGAAATACCTGAGTTAAATGAAAGCCAAAAGAATATCGCAAATAACGCTTATGACCTACTAGATAGTTGGAACACTATTCCAGGGTCAGTCACAAAAGGTAACTTTGAAAAGGACACCTTTTATGATTGGTTCAATAAAGTAAAGGTATCTTGTGAAGAAACTGGACATCTAGGAGTTTCGTATCAAATTATAGGCAAAGCTCTCTTCGCCTCGCCTTCTGAACCTGACGTTTGCTGGATACATTCAGACCTAGCTGAGCTTTTGAATAGACGAGAACTCGATGATGTTAGAGTCGGATTTAGGAATGCTATTTATAATTCTCGTGGTACTCATTACGTAGATCCAGAGGGTAAACCAGAAATAGCTTTGGCCGATGATTACAAAACTAAAGCAAATCAAATAGAGCTTCTAGGCTTTCAGCGATTTGCCAGAATGTTAAGGGAAGTAGCTGAAAGTTATCAATCAGAAGCAGAATCAATAATAGAGCGGCACAGTAAAAGGCAAGATTAACTATATAAAGCCTATTGATTAAAAAAGAGAGAATTTGTACCTCTCTTTTAATTGAATAACTAGCAACAATCCAGCATTATGTTGTTAATGTAGCCTTTGAGGATAGTCGTATGGCAACGTACGCGCCCCCTGAAGACCGGGGGACTATCTTAAGAACTGGTGTGTGATCACTTTTCATTATAAATTCGGCATGCCGAATTTAAGAGAAACAAATATCAGCGAGACAAACTCTCAAAAGCTCGTTATAGCCAATTTCTGCTGACTCTCTCATGACGCAATCACTTTTTTTAAGTGGAAATCTAACTTTCCTATATTCAAAATCGTGATGATGTAGCAGAATTTCAAACTCAGGCCCTGTAACTACATCTTGTAAATCAGCTATTTCATCATAAGAAAAACCACTATTGACCTTATGTAGAATAGCTTCTAAAGCATGAAAAAACTCACTATTTCCAACGTACCATTCACCTTTATGGCTTTTAGGCAATAGCTTATGTAGTACTCCTTCAAGCCCTATGACTTCTTCTTCATACTTAGAACCAATAACAAATGCATGGCTTATATGATGAGGACAGCCTGTTTTAATATTAGCTAACCTGTTGTAAAGGTTTACTGTTTTTCCTATTTTAATGTAAGGGAATAAATCGCCATCACAAACAATCAAATACACAAAACACGAACTATTCAAAACAGTACCTTTTTATAGAATAATTCGGCATGCCGAATTATTCATTACAACCACTATCAATAATAAGAAGTACAAATTCTATCCTCTAAATACCTATCCCAGACAACATTAAGTAATTCAGTTAACATATTTAGTTCGTAATCGTCCAACAGCTCTTTATCTTGAAGAATAGAATCGAGGCTACGTAAACAAATATCTAATGAACCTGGGGTTACATAAACTTTTTCTTCAGTATTATTCAGTAATAAGCCTATTGTTTTATGAACAGGGCCTTCCGTTAATGAAAGGTTATTTCTTACATATGAGTTATCATAATCATGCATTGACTCTGTAACGTATGAACTAGCTCTCTAGCTTCAAATATATTAGTAATTCTCAAACCTATATTTCGACTCGGAGTCTTTGCGTGAGAACGACAAAAGTCATGGAGTTCACGATAGGTTATCTCAGGTTTACTTTTTCTAAATATTGAGAATATACCTTTTGTTTTTTCTTTTTGTCTTTGTTTTGCTTTGATCCACTGATATACAGTAGGGAATAGCACATCAAACAACCAGTTATGAGTGTATTCAGCACACCACGCCTTCCTAGGGGAAATTTCAACAGGTTCTCCTATAAGGTCATTTAAAGGTTCCCAACCAAGGTAAAGATCTGTGGCGTATACACTTTGATCTGTATAAGGGAACAGTATTAAATGATAACCTACATCTAAGTTTGCTGTATTCTTGTTCACATATACTTTTACACATCCAGGTGCGGCATCAAATATGTGCATATCAGAATTTCCTTTCGATATGTCAAACTCATTGACGTAATCAATTACAGCTCTCCAAAACCACCTTTCAATCATGCATAACTTAAAGACAAACTGCTCGTCATTTAGTCGATCAAACCTAGCTGTTTTCCATTCCGACTCCAAAGCCACTGTACTATCAACATAGTTTTCCCATGCTTTATTAATAATCCAATCTAGGTCTATTAATTCCTCTTCTTGCAGAGTAAGCCTTGCGTCCGGAAGAACTAATACGTACTTATTTTCTTGAGAAGGAAATTTTTGAATCAATGATGTTTCTTTTATTGTCTTACAATGTGCTCTTTCTTGCATATACCTTATAAGGGCTTTTCCATCACAGGCAATAGACACTCCATTTAAGTCTGAACGAGTAAATGAGAAACACGCACTTTGGGTAACCTTTTTTTTCCTAGGAAAGAATACATCTAACCTAACAGTTTGATTTTCTATGAATGTGCAATCGTCAAGACGAACACATTTTTTGATGCCAAAAGAATAGGGATACTTATCTTTATAAAGGATTTCGGAACAAAACTTTTCAGCAATAGCTGTTCCGTAATATTTTTCCGTAATAAATTTGGCTCGTCTTAATTTCTCTTGCAATACATGATAATCCCATAAAGTAGGAATTATCCCCCTTACAATCAGCGACTTTTCGGCATCATGCCAATCATCAACTAACTTTGTATCACTTTTAATGGAGGCAGAGGTACAAAGAATGTATTCCTGATATTCCGGAGAATCACATTCATCCAGAAATTTAGCCACCAACTTTTTAATATCGCTCGGTTTTACTTTTGTATATCTTTTACATTGCGCCACTACTTTTTTAACGATGATAAGTCAAGGCCAACAATATCAATGCCATATTGCTTCTGCCCCTGCCTCCCATAGATATTCATTCCTCTAATGTTATCTAAAGTATATTCATCATTTAGCAGCTCCAAGCATAATGCTTCAAATAGCTCCCAAGATTGATTCAACGGTAACTCTCTAAGCTTAGGATCGATAACCTCTTGGCTATTTTTCCCTGCTTTTAAAATAATCTCAGATGGTGAAACCGTTTCATTGCTAGCACAAGTACTCAATTCAATCCTCAACTATATTTCATTGTCTTAAAAGTAACCTTTTCAGAATACTGTTTATAAAACCAGTACTCAAGCTAATAATTCGGCATGCCGAATTATTTTGGTCAAATAAACACCTCCGAGTCTCTACATCCCTTATAAATAGGTAAATAAACCCCTTTAAACATACCCTAGCTTTTTCAAGACGCTCCCTAGTCTTCTGTGCGTAAATATACCTAGAGAAAACAAAAGCAAAATAAAGGAAAGTCACTAGTTGACTTTTCGTCGGGGATAAAAAATGTACGAATCAAGAGATGATGGCCTTTATGAAATCAGACATGATTCTGATCCAATCAAACTATGCGGTCCAATCCAGGTTAAGGCTATCGTTTCGGATAAAGCCAGGAGGAATGGGTTTGGCCTACTATTAGAATGGAAAAATTTGGTAGGAAATACTTTTCAAGAAGTACTTCCCATGGAAGAAATTGACGA
Source organism: Pseudoalteromonas sp. MMG012 (assembly GCF_018100875.1). Lineage (NCBI taxonomy): Bacteria > Pseudomonadati > Pseudomonadota > Gammaproteobacteria > Alteromonadales > Pseudoalteromonadaceae > Pseudoalteromonas > Pseudoalteromonas sp. MMG012. Next base: position 18,584 of record NZ_JAGJEF010000070.1, on the reverse strand, counting down.
CTACTCAGCTAAGAAATTAAGGCAGAGATTACGCCGATCTGGATTTGTCATTTCTCCACGTCGGAATAGCTGGGATAAAGTGCTCTGCTATTTGCTAGAAACTAAAGTTGAAGAACATGCGATTAGCTCGCATACAACGGGTTGGGTAGATAATAGTTTTGTTACGCCAGGTTGGACTGTAAACAACGGTGATGAAAAAGTTATTTTTGCCGGTTCGACCAATACAGAACACTTAGCTATCCGTGGCTCTCTAGAAAGCTGGAAAGATCAGGTCGGCACTCTATGCCAAGATAACCCTGTTGCTTATATTCTCTATTTGCACAGCTCTCGCAGCACCATTGATCCACTGGTTATCTTGGGACAGTTGCGGTTTTCATCTCGTTGGCCAATCCAAGTCTGGAAAAACAACGGCAATGCAAGTGGCTGCTAGTGTATGTTCAAATGAGAGCTACTGGGATACATGGCGTTCGACGGCAAATGGCCTTGAGGCTATTTCCGCTAGCCGCAACGACATGTTGCTTTGCCTAGATGAGTTTCACCAAGCATCTCCTGAGGATGTAGATCAAGCTATTTATATGCTGGCAAATGGTGTATCTAAATTACGAAGCAACCAAGATGGTTCGTTAGCCGCTAGAAATAGATGGAGGCTGTTATTCCTAAGCACGGGCGAAATTGGGCTTAGTGAAATGCTGTTTAAGATCAAACAAGAGGTAAAAGCCGGTCAACTTATTCGCTTCAACGAGATCCCCATTATCGGCAGATATGGCGTTTTTGATCACCTCCACGGCTTCAAATCAGCAAAACTATTTGCTGATGAACTTAGAGATCGTGTTAAAAACAACCATGGTTCACTTCTTCATCCCTGGCTAATTCATTTAAGTAATTTGCGAAATATACCTCAATTCTTACGCCTGAGAATAGAAGAACTAACGGACAAGTGGAAAATTGAAAGGGCAGGTAACCAAGTGGGGTATGCACTAGACAGATTTGCACTCTTGGCAGTAGCTGGTGAATTAGCAATCCAATTTGGCCTAGTTCCCTGGTCAAAAGGAGATGCTGAAGAGCAATTCATCATCAGAAAAACCCCGCATGCTATAAAGACTTGGAACAGAAGACTAGCGCAGCCAGGAAAAGAACTGACTCCTGACCTCGCTGGCTACTGGAAGTATGAAAACAATGAAGTCACCTGGTATGTGACAAGGGATAGCTTCAGAAACGGGTTCGGGCTGAAACAAGCTAACGCACGAAAAATACTTGAACTATCGACTCTTTTAGCAAAAAAAGAATGGCTTCAAACCAATGAGACTAGTAGAGGTACTTTCAAAATTAAACTGTCCCTCTCCGGTGAATCTAATAAGCAAGAAAGGTATTACAAAATCTACCCTCAGCGTATTTGTACAGATTTATCCCTCAATATCGAGTTTCCCAAAAACATATCCCAACAATAAGAGGTTGAATTATAAATGGTTTCCCAAATTCCCAGCATCCCAAGCTTTTTAGACGACAATGGCCATAATGAGTTGCCCACTACAACAGGTACAACCGACATCGAAAAACAGGTGATCGAACCTCACAATAACGTAGATGTAAAAGAACTAATAAAAGGGGAATTTCAGAAAATTACTCTATCTCTGAAAAAAGTCTTAACATTTGATGACTGCGCAGAATACACTGGGCTTAGCAAAGGTTATCTATACAAGTTGACACATGGCCGTCAGATCCCACATTTTAAACCCAGCGGTAAAAAGATCTATTTTGATCGAGAAGAAGTAGATCGTTGGCTTTTAAGCAACCGAGTTATGACCAGTGATGAAGTGCAAGATTTTGCAAAAAACGAAGTTGATAGGCTAAATAAAGCTCTTCGGAAATAGAGCTTAGGAAAACAAAAGAAAGTAAAATCAACCTCTGAACACCATAATTTTATTTTGATTAGATTTTGTTATGCGAACCTGGGCCACTTTTGGCCCACTCAATTGAGTGTAACAATCTAATATTTATATAAACTTTACTTTTTGTATCGGAAAATAATACGTACACCGCAGTTAAAACCTTAAAAGATCTAGCCCCTTTAAGGTTTTAATTAAGGCTTTTCTATACCCATAGGTATTCTAATAACTCGTCGTTTAGTATATTTACCATACTAGCCAGAAATATCACAGGCTAAAAATCGAGCGTTATTTATCGGACATAACATCATAAGTAACAATAGATTAAAGACAGAAAATAGATTTTGATCCGAATATAAGCATACCTATTTTATAATTTGTAAACAATTCCAACACAGACAACCCCGCTGACTACTCAATTCCACAGCTCATGCCAAACCATTAGTCCAAATAGCTAGCAAATCAGTCAAAATCTAACCGTTCAAATAACAGCTTCGATCAAATTTAAATGTTTTTAGACTTTTTTAATATATAGATCTAACTTAATAGATCTAAAAAAACAGATCTACATCAAAGACTTGATCGTTATACACATTCAATTTGTCCACATCATGAAAATCATCCTCATTCAAACCAAATTTAGCCAAAATCATCATATAATGCATTCATTGAATAAAACTTATCGAAAAGATATTCTCAGTTTATCCACATAAACCTCACTTTATAAGCGCGTGGAATATTTTATTTAAAACTTAAAATTCAACAACTTATATTAATACAGTTTGTTTTGAGCAATAAACACACGTCATTTTTTATCCAATCAAACTTCCCCCCTCTTTACTTCTTCCACAGGCACGATATTATGGCGGCATTAAAAAGACTTGATCAATTACAATGCCACAAATAGAGATCGTCGTAGGTAGCCAAATGGGATCAGCAGAATATGTTGCTGATCAAATAAAAGAAGACCTAGATAATCAAGGGTTTACTGTAAATTTACAAGAACAACCGGACCTCACTCAGTGTGGATATAATGTATGGCTGGTCGTTACATCAACTTACGGTGCGGGTGACTACCCGGAAAACTTATTGCCTTTTATTGATCAAATAAATCAACAAGATAATTTGGATGGTATTCAGTTTGCTGTTATCGGCATTGGTGATACAAGCTATGACACTTACAATTATGCAGCTAAAAACATCGCTAAACTATTGATTAATAAAGGAGCAAGTGAAATATTGCCGACTTTAGAGATCAATATACTCGATGAATCTCTACCAGAAGACACTGCGCTGGCTTGGCTACCACAATTCAGTGATAGGCTTACGGTATATTCATAGGCACCAACAGATCTTTTACACAGATGTTGTTCACATTTTTGCTTTTTTTTAGATCGTATTGTGGATAACCTTTGATCTACTTGCTGATCTAGCCATAGTTATCCTTGGGATAATTATAAGTTAATCTGACCCTGTGTATAAATCGTTGTTTTGATCAGAGCTTATTAGATGCTTGATCCGATCCTATTCACATCAATTGATCTGATCTAAGTTATTGCTATTAAATAGATATTAAACCTTACTCACAGATATTGAGTTCAGTAGTAGTAAGATCTAATAAAGATCTTTAAAAAGATCTTATTTATATTAAAAGATCTCTTTTTGGGTTTTTTCTTGTTGGTTACTATTTAGTCATTTCACTTCTGAGTATTTCTAGGTAGAATACGCATCCTTTCAAAATCTAACCGGTAATTTTTAAGTAGGATCCCGTAAATGATTTATCATGAACATTTTGACGTTATTGTAGTTGGTGGCGGACACGCAGGTACTGAAGCTGCGCTTGCTGCTGCTAGAATGGGTATGAACACTTTATTGTTAACACACAATATGGATACTCTGGGTCAGATGTCATGTAATCCCGCAATTGGTGGCATCGGCAAAGGACATTTAGTTAAAGAAATTGACGCGCTTGGTGGAGCTATGGCGAAAGCGATAGACAAAGGTGGCATTCAATTTAGAACACTCAACTCTTCGAAAGGTCCAGCGGTTAGAGCAACACGAGCACAAGCAGATCGTGTTTTATACAAAGCTGAAATTCAAAGTATTTTACAAAATCAAGAGAACCTGAAAATCTTTCAACAATCTTGTGATGATTTAATTGTTGAGCAAGACCAAGTAAAAGGCGTTGTAACTCAAATGGGGTTACGTTTTAGTGCTAATTCAGTGGTACTTACTGTAGGTACATTCTTAGGTGGACAAATTCACATTGGCATGGAAAATTTCAAAGGTGGAAGAGCTGGCGATCCGCCTTCAATTGCACTTGCTGAGCGTTTGCGTGAACTTCCATTTCGTGTTGATAGATTAAAAACCGGTACACCACCGCGTATTGACGCCAGAACAGTTGATTTCTCTGTGATGCAAACACAGCCTGGCGATACGCCCACACCCACTTTTTCATTTATGGGTAAACATTCAGATCACCCACAACAGATCCCTTGTTATATCACTTATACCAATGAAAAAACACATGATGTGATCCGTGATAATTTACACCGTTCTCCTATGTATGCTGGTGTTATTGAAGGGATTGGACCGAGATACTGTCCTTCGATTGAAGATAAAATAGTGCGTTTTGCAGATAAAGATAAACATCAGATCTTTGTTGAACCCGAAGGACTTACTTCTTATGAATTATATCCTAATGGCATTTCCACCAGCTTACCCTTCGATGTGCAGTTGCAAATAGTACAGTCAATTAAAGGATTTGAAAGTGCACATATTTGTAGGCCCGGTTATGCAATTGAATATGACTTTTTCGATCCGAGAGATTTAAAACAATCTTTAGAAACTAAATTTATTAGCGGCTTATTTTTCGCTGGGCAAATAAATGGAACTACCGGTTATGAAGAGGCTGGTGCACAGGGTCTTATTGCTGGTATGAATGCTGCGTTACAAGTGCAAGGCAAAGATGCGTGGACACCACGTCGAGATCAAGCATATACCGGCGTTCTAATTGATGATTTGGCAACGTTGGGAACAAAAGAACCCTATCGAATGTTTACCAGCCGTGCTGAATATAGGTTACTTTTACGTGAAGATAACGCCGATTTACGTTTAACAGAGAAAGGTCGAGAGCTTGGCTTAGTTGATGATGAACGATGGGCTGCATTTAATGATAAACTTGAGGTTATGGAACAAGAATCACAACGTTTAAAAGCAACGTGGATCCATAAAGATCACCCATCAATTGATCAAGTTAATGAGTTACTTAAAACACCATTAACTCGTGAAGCCAGTTTAGAAGATCTGATCCGTCGCCCAGAGATCAACTATCATGATCTTATGGCTATTGAAGGTTTAGGATCTGATGCTACGAATATTCAAGCACTTGAACAAGTTGAGATCCAAACGAAATATGCTGGATACATTGCACGTCAGCAAGATGAAATCAATAAACAACTGCGGCATGAAGAATCATTGCTACCAAAAGAGTTTGATTATAGTCAGGTAAGTGGTTTATCAAATGAGGTTGTTGCAAAGTTAACTGATGCTCGACCTGACACTATTGGTCAAGCTTCTCGTATTTCTGGTATCACCCCGGCGGCGATTTCGCTATTATTAGTGTATCTGAAAAAGCAAGGGCTGTTGCGCAAATCAGCGTAACGGCAATGGGATCTCGTGTTACATCAACAACTATCTTCTTTATTAGCGCAAACGGATATTGTGCTAACTGAACGCCAACAACAGCAACTTGTGCAGTATGTTGAATTATTAGACAAATGGAATAAAGCTTACAACTTAACTTCTATACGTAACCCGAACGAAATGGTGGTTAAACACATCATGGACTCTTTGATGGTTGCACCTCACCTATCGGGTAAGCATTATATTGATGTGGGTACGGGTCCTGGATTACCGGGTATCGTATTAGCCATTGCATTACCAGAAACACAATTTGTATTACTTGATAGCCTTGGTAAACGAGTGCGTTTTTTAATGCAAGTAAAACATGCGCTTGGCTTAGATAATGTCACGCCAGTGCAGTCTCGTGTTGAAGATTATCAACCAAGTGTTAAATTAGATGGTGTGCTGAGCCGTGCTTTCGCATCTTTACTAGATATGGTGCAATGGTGTGAGCATTTAATTGATAATTCAGGTCGCTTTATTGCGCTAAAAGGTCAATTTCCTGAGCAAGAGTTAGAAAACTTGCCGGCGGGTGTGCACTTTGAGCATAAGATTAGCTTAGAAGTTCCTGAACTGGATGCTGAGCGACATTTAATTATTCTTTCTAAAGATTAAGCTTTTTGAGGGCACTGTGGCAAAAGTTATTGCAATTGCAAACCAAAAGGGTGGCGTTGGCAAAACCACCACGGCTGTAAATTTAGCCGCATCGATGGCTGCGACCAAACGTAAAGTCCTACTTATTGACTTAGACCCGCAAGGGAATGCGACAATGGGAAGTGGCGTTGATAAATATAGTGATGTACCCACAATTTATGATTTGTTAATTGAAGAATTAGCTATTTCTGAAGTGATCAGTACAGAAACGTCTGGAGAATATCACTTAATTGCAGCAAATGGGGATGTTACGGCTGCTGAAGTTAAATTGATGGAATTATTTGCGCGAGAGGTGCGTTTAAGAAATGCACTGGAGTCCATCCAAGATCAATATGAGTTTATATTTATTGACTGTCCACCTTCATTGAATATGTTGACGGTGAATGCGATGGCCGCTGCAGATTCAATTCTTGTGCCGATGCAGTGTGAATATTATGCATTGGAAGGGTTAACTGCCTTGATGGATACCATTACCCAATTAGCTAAATTAGTAAATCCAAATTTACAGATTGAGGGGATTTTACGTACCATGTATGATCCACGTAATCGTTTAGCCAATGATGTTTCTGAACAATTAAAACAGCATTTTGGTGAAAAAGTATATCGTACTGTGATCCCACGTAATGTACGATTAGCCGAAGCGCCGAGTTTTGGTGCACCAGCAATGTACTACGATAGGGCATCAAGTGGTGCAAAAGCGTATTTGGCGTTAGCTGGGGAAATGTTGCGTCGAAAAGAAAAGCAATCTGCTGCGGTTGCCTAAGAGGATAATAATAACATGTCGGTTAAAAAACGTGGTTTAGGCCGAGGTTTGGACGCTTTATTGAGCTCTGCAAAACCGGCTCCTTCATCTGAGCCTGTTGCCATTGATATCGTGGAAGATGTCAAAAGCGATGTTACCGAGAAGCACATTGACAGTAAAATTGAACATACTGATGGTGAGTTGCAACGGTTGCCGATTGAATATTTACGGCCAGGAAAATATCAACCTCGTAAAGACATGTCGGAACAAGCGCTTGAAGAACTGGCTGGTTCAATTCGTTCACAAGGCATATTACAGCCTATTGTTGTGCGCCATATCAGTGATACGGATTATGAAATTATTGCTGGTGAACGACGTTGGCGAGCTGCGCAATTAGCACAATTAAATGTTGTGCCTTGTATTTTGAAACAGGTGGCTGATGAGGCTGCGGTTGCTATCGCACTAATAGAGAATATTCAGCGTGAAGATCTCAACGCGATGGAAGAAGCGGTCGCATTGCATCGCTTGCTTACAGAGTTTGAATTAACGCATCAACAAGTGGCTGAAGCGGTTGGTAAATCACGTACCACAGTGACAAATCTACTACGTCTCAATAATCTCAATGATGATGTTAAAATTTTGTTGGAGCATGGTGACATCGAAATGGGCCATGCTCGGTGCTTATTGGCACTCTCTGGAGAAGCGCAATCTGAGGTTGCCCGTACCGCTGTAGCAAAAGCCCTGACAGTCCGTGAAACAGAGAAACTGGTACGTAGTATTTTAACCCCTGTGGATAAAAAAGAAACAAAGGAAAAGGACCCAGATGTCAAATTGTTAGAACAACAATTAGGCGAAAATCTAGGTGCTAAAGTGGAAATTAATTATAATAATCGAGGTAAAGGCAAGTTGGTGATTTCTTATACTAGCTTAGATGAACTCGATGGCATTTTGGGCCGCATTCATCCAGACATGCAACAACCGCCTGAATGACCAATAAATAAACAATGGTGGTGCTGAAAAAGCGCCACTATTCGTCTCTTCAAGTTGCAAAATCACCAAAAATAAGTATAATTTCGCCAGTTTTCATACCCTGATTAAGTTTAAGGTCATAAAGGTTAATAAAAAGTGACTCATTCGTTAGCTGGCCCGTATAGACGAGCCGCATTAAAAGGCGTATTACTTCAGGGTATCGTAGCAATCGTCGCTGCAGTAATAGTTTTAATAGCTTGGGGAGTGCATGCGGGGGCATCTGCAATAGCCGGTGGCCTAGTTTCAGTACTTCCTAGCTTAGTGTTCGCTTTATACGCCTTTAGATATATGGGCGCGAGTAAAGCAGAGCAAGTATTTGACTCGATAAAACGAGGCAATGGATTAAAGTTTTTGCTGACTGTGTGTTTGTTCGCACTGGTATTTAAGTATTTTTCAGTCATGGCATTGCCATTTTTTTGCTGTTATATACTGGTGATGTTCACACAATGGTTGGCACCGATTTTTTTTAATCATTAACTTTTGGGATAAAACATGGCTGCAGAAGAAGTTACTCTATCAAGCCATATTCAGCATCACTTGACCAATGCCAAGATGTGTTCGACCGACGCCGGTCTTGCCTTCAATAAAGCATGCGCGGACAGTGGTTTCTGGACATGGCACGTAGATACCCTCGCATGGTCAATCGGGTTAGGTCTGATATTTTTATGGATCTTCCGTAGTGCCGCTACTAAATCTACCACAGGTGTACCTGGTAAATTTCAGTGTTTCATTGAAATGATCGTGGAGTTCGTTGGTGACAACGTACGTGACACTTATCATGGTAGTAGCAAACTTATAGCTCCATTAGCTCTAACAATTTTTGTTTGGGTGTTCTTAATGAACCTAATGGACTTAATACCTGTAGATTTCTTACCTGCATTCGCTGGTGTTGTTGGTGAAACCGCATTTGGTATGGATTCTCACGATGTGTACATGAAGATTGTACCAACCACTGATATCAACTTGACCGCAGCGCTTGCAATTGGTGTGTTCTTATTGATGATCGGGTACTCAATTAAAATCAAAGGCATCGGTGGCTTTATTAAAGAGCTTACGTTGCACCCGTTCAGTTCAGATAACAAACTGGTTCAAGTACTTTTGATCCCGTTTAACTTGCTACTAGAGACGATAGCACTGGTTGCTAAGCCGTTCTCGTTAGCGCTTCGTTTGTTTGGTAACTTATACGCTGGTGAGTTGATTTTCATCTTGATCGGCGCAGTTGGTTTAATGCAACTACCGTTGCACTTTATTTGGGCTGTTTTCCACATCTTGGTAATCGTTCTGCAAGCATTCGTATTTATGATGCTTACAATCGTATACCTAAGCATGGCAAGCTCAGATAATCATTAATTTTTATTTTATATTTTAACTTTAATTTACAATTGAAACTTTGGAGAAAAAAATGGAACTAGTATTAGGTCTTAAGTACATCGCAGTTGCTTTACTTATCGGCTTCGGTGCTATCGGTACAGCGATTGGCTTCGGTAACATGGGTGGTAAATTCCTTGAAGCATGTGCTCGTCAGCCTGAACTTGCGCCTTCACTACAGGTTAAGATGTTCATCCTAGCTGGTCTAATCGATGCTGTTGCAATGATCGGTGTTGGTATCGCGATGGTATTGTTGTTCGTACTTTAATTTAACTTTGAACAGCTTACTATTTTAAGGAGGAGCGGTTGTGAACTTAAACGCCACTCTTATCGGTGAATTAATTGCGTTTACGGTCTTCGTATTATTTTGTATGAAGTTCGTATGGCCACCACTAAATGGTGCAATTGAAGCTCGCCAGAAAAAAATCGAAGATGGTTTAGCTGCCTCTGATAAAGCCGAAAAAGAACTTGAACGTGTGCGTCTAGAGGCTGCAGAGCAGTTGACAGAAGCAAAAACTCAAGCGGCTGATATCATTGATCAAGCTAAAAAGCGTGCAGCGTTAATTGTTGACGAAGAGACAACTCGTGGTCAGCAAGAGCGTGAGAAAATTATTGCTCAAGGACACTCTGAAGTTGAATCAGAGCGTAGCCGTGTGACAGAGGACCTGCGTAAGCAAGTTGCTACTCTGGCAGTGGTTGGCGCTGAGAAGATTTTAGAGCGTGAAATCAATCAAGCCGCACACAGTGACATCGTTGAAAAACTTGTCGCTGAGCTGTAACGGAGGGTATGAGCATGTCTGAATTGACTACTATCGCTCGCCCATACGCTAAAGCGGCTTTTGAACTTGCTGTTGAAAAAGGCAATGTTGACGCTTGGAATGACATGTTGTTCTTCGCTGGCCAAGTGGCCAGCGATGAGCAAGTGGCTTCTTTGCTTGCAAGCATGCCAACTGCTGCAGAACAAACTGATGTATTACTGAAAGTGTGTTCTGAGCAACTCAACGAACAGGGTCAGAATCTTATCAAGCTGATGGCCGAAAATGAGCGTTTAGCCGCCATTCCAGCAGTTGCTGATATTTTTGCTGAATTTAAAGCAGAATATGACAAAGAAATCGACGTTGACGTGATTTCTGCAACTGAACTTGCTGGTGAACAGCAAGACAAATTGGTCGCGGCACTTGAAAAACGTTTCGCACGCAAAGTTAAGCTGAATTGTAGCATCGACGAAGCCGTAGTTAGCGGCCTTGTGATCAAAGCTGGTGACACCGTTATTGACGGAACTGTCCGTGGCAAACTTGACCGCCTAGCGGCCTCGCTACAATCGTAATTGGGAAAATGAGCATGCAACTTAATTCCACAGAAATTTCTGCGCTGATCAAACAACGTATTGAGCAGTTTGAAGTTGTAAGTGAAGCACGTAACGAAGGTACAATTGTATCTGTTACAGATGGTATCATCCGCATCCACGGTCTAGCTGACTGTATGCAAGGTGAGATGATCGAGCTTCCTGGCAACCGTTATGCTATCGCACTAAACCTTGAGCGTGACTCAGTAGGTGCAGTAGTAATGGGTCCTTATGCCGACCTTAAAGAAGGCGTAAAAGTACAATCTACTGGTCGTATCCTAGAAGTACCTGTTGGTCGTGGTCTACTTGGTCGTGTTGTAAACACACTTGGTCAGCCTATCGATGGTAAAGGCGCACTAGATAACGACGGTTTTGAACCTGTTGAGAAAATTGCACCAGGCGTAATCGAGCGTCAATCAGTAGACGAGCCAGTACAAACTGGTTATAAGTCTATCGATGCAATGATCCCAGTTGGTCGTGGTCAGCGTGAGCTGGTTATCGGTGACCGTCAGACTGGTAAAACTGCACTAGCAATCGATGCAATCATCAACCAAAAAGGCACAGGCGTTAAGTGTGTGTACGTAGCGGTTGGTCAGAAAGCATCTACGATTGCAAACGTAGTACGTAAACTTGAAGAACATGGTGCACTTGAAAACACAATCGTTGTTGTTGCATCAGCTTCAGAATCAGCAGCGCTACAATTCTTAGCGCCATTTGCTGGTTGTACTATGGGTGAATACTTCCGTGACCGCGGTGAAGATGCACTAATCGTATATGATGACCTGTCTAAGCAAGCTGTTGCTTACCGTCAGATTTCATTGCTATTGAAGCGTCCACCAGGTCGTGAAGCATACCCAGGTGACGTATTCTACCTTCACTCGCGTCTTCTAGAGCGTGCATCGCGTGTAAACGCTGATTACGTAGAGAAGTTCACTAACGGTGAAGTGAAAGGTAAAACAGGTTCATTGACAGCATTGCCTATCATTGAAACTCAAGGTGGTGATGTTTCTGCATTCGTACCTACTAACGTTATCTCAATCACCGATGGTCAGATCTTCCTAGAAACTGACTTATTCAACGCAGGTATCCGTCCGGCAGTAAATGCTGGTATCTCGGTATCTCGTGTTGGTGGTGCTGCGCAAACGAAAATCGTTAAGAAACTAGGTGGTGGTATCCGTCTAGCGCTAGCTCAATACCGTGAACTAGCAGCGTTCTCTCAGTTCGCTTCTGACCTTGACGATGCAACTCGTGCTCAACTTGAGCATGGTGAGCGCGTAACTGAGCTAATGAAGCAGAAACAATACGCACCAATGTCTGTTGCTGAAATGTCTCTGTCTCTATTTGCAGCTGAGAAAGGCTTCCTACAAGACATCGAAATCGCGAAAATCGGTGACTTCGAAGAAGGCCTAATTGGTTTTGCAAACAGCACATACGCAGAGCTAATGGCTCAAATCAATGAAACAGGTAACTACAACGCCGAGATCGAAGCGCAGTTGAAAGAACTTCTTGAGAAGTTCAAGTCAACGCAAACTTGGTAATTTAGTTATGCATGGTGGGTGTTATCGCTAACACTCACCTTGATTCGGAGAGAGAGTCATGGCCAGCGGAAAAGAGATTAAAAGCAAGATCGGGAGTATTAAAAATACTCAGAAGATCACCAGCGCAATGGAAATGGTTGCCGCTTCTAAAATGAAGCGTGCGCAAGACCGTGTGGCGTCAAGCCGTCCATATGCTGAGAACTTACGCAAAGTGATCGGTCGTGTTGCTCAAGCTAATCTTGACTTCCATCATCCGTTCTTAGAAGAACGTGATGTGAAGCGAGTTGGTTATATTGTTATCTCTACTGACCGTGGTCTGTGTGGCGGTTTGAACACGAATGAGTTCAAAAAAGTGACACAAGACGTTCAAGCTTGGAAAGAAAAAGGCGTAGACGCAGAATATGCAACGCTAGGTGGCAAAGCTGCTGGTTTCTTCCAACGCTTCGGTGGTCAACTACTCGCTAAAAAAGCGGGTCTTGGAGATGCACCTTCAATTCAGGATGTAATTGGTCCTGTAAAAGTAATGCTTGATGCATTCGCTGAAGGAAAAATTGACCGTTTATTCGTGGTATACAACAACTTTGTAAATACCATGAAGCAAGAGCCAGTAATCGATCAGTTATTACCTTTGCCAAAAGCTGAAGAAGAAGTATCAGCTCACGCTTGGGACTACTTGTACGAGCCAAACCCAGAGGCTATTTTAGAGACTCTGTTAGTACGCTTCATTGAATCACAAGTGTACCAAGGTGTAGTTGAGAATGCTGCCTCTGAACAGGCTGCCCGTATGGTTGCGATGAAAGCCGCAACTGATAATGCTGGTGACCTAATTGATGAGCTGCAACTGATTTATAACAAAGCACGTCAAGCTGCAATCACACAAGAGATCAGTGAGATTGTTAGTGGTTCGGCTGCGGTATAACGCTTCGGCAAAGTTTAACGAGAGGAATAGACATGAGTTTAGGTAAGGTCGTCCAAATTATCGGCGCCGTTGTGGACATTGAGTTCCCACAAGATAGCGTGCCAGCTGTGTATGAAGCAGTAAAAATTACAGAAGGCGACTTAGTTGGTTTGACTCTAGAAGTTCAACAACAACTAGGTGGCGGCGTAGTTCGTGCAATCGCACTAGGTACTACTGACGGTTTACGTCGTAGCACTTCAGTAGAAGGCACAGGCGAGCCAATTAAAGTTCCAGTAGGTACAAAGACCCTTGGTCGTATCATGGACGTATTGGGTCAGCCAATCGATGAAGCAGGTCCAATTGGTGAAGACGAGCGTATGTCAATTCACCGTGCAGCCCCTTCATATGAAGAGCAATCAAGTTCAATTGAACTACTAGAAACAGGTATCAAGGTAATCGACCTTGTATGTCCGTTCGCTAAAGGTGGTAAAGTTGGACTATTCGGTGGTGCCGGTGTAGGTAAAACCGTAAACATGATGGAACTTATCCGTAACATCGCAATCGAGCACAGTGGTTACTCTGTATTCGCAGGTGTTGGTGAGCGTACTCGTGAGGGTAACGATTTCTATCATGAAATGAACGATTCAAACGTACTTGATAAAGTATCGCTTGTATACGGTCAGATGAACGAGCCTCCAGGTAACCGTTTACGTGTTGCATTGACTGGTCTTACTATGGCAGAGAAGTTCCGTGACGAAGGTCGTGATGTACTTTTCTTCGTAGATAACATCTACCGTTACACACTTGCAGGTACAGAAGTATCAGCACTTCTAGGTCGTATGCCATCAGCGGTAGGTTACCAGCCTACACTAGCTGAAGAAATGGGTGTACTTCAGGAGCGTATCGCGTCGACTAAAGCTGGTTCAATCACATCAATCCAAGCGGTATACGTACCTGCGGATGATTTGACGGATCCATCTCCTGCTACAACCTTTGCTCACTTAGACGCAACAGTTGTACTTTCACGTGATATCGCATCTCTTGGTATTTACCCAGCGGTAGATCCACTAGATTCATCATCTCGTCAGCTTGACCCACAAGTAATTGGTCAAGAGCACTATGATACTGCACGTGGCGTTCAGACAGTTCTTCAGCGTTATAAAGAGCTTAAAGACATCATCGCAATTCTAGGTATGGACGAGCTATCTGATGAAGATAAGCAAGTGGTATCTCGTGCACGTAAAATCCAACGTTTCCTATCTCAGCCGTTCTTCGTTGCTGAAGTATTCACAGGTGCGTCAGGTAAATACGTTTCACTGAAAGACACTATCGCAGGCTTCAACGGCATCTTAAACGGTGAGTATGATGATCTGCCAGAGCAAGCTTTCTACATGGTTGGTTCTATCGACGAAGCAGTTGATAAAGCAAAAAACATGTAATTTAGGGGGTTATTATGGCAATGACAGTACAACTTGACGTAGTAAGTGCAGAACAGAGTGTATTCTCTGGTAGCGTCGCTACAATTCAAGTGACAGGTAGTGAAGGTGAGTTGGGTATTCACCCAGGTCACGCCCCACTCCTGACTGGCCTAAAACCTGGTATGGTACGTTTAGTTAAAGCAGACAGCAGCGAAGAGATCATCTACGTTGCTGGCGGCACATTAGAGGTTCAACCACAAACAGTAACTGTCCTTGCTGACGTTGCTATCCGTGGTGAAGACCTAGATGAGCAAGCCGCTGAAGAAGCTAAGCGTGAAGCGCAAACTCAAATGGCATCAGGGGCAGCTTCAGAGCTTGACCACCAAGCTGCCGCGGCACAACTGGCTGAAGCGATTGCTCAGCTACGCGTTATCCGTCAATTGCGCAAATAAGTACAAACCTATCTGGTTTAAAAAGCCCACACCTTTTGGTGTGGGCTTTTTGTTTACAATCATTATACATATATAGATAAATATATTTTATTCCCTTCAATTTTCACAGTTTAAAAAATTATTATTGTTACTAATACACTAACAACTTTGTAATAAAAAGTTGTGTTCACTGTACCATTCGATAGAATAAACAGATTACTCATAATTATATTGCTTTGAACAATGAATGAAGTTAGCTTTTCCAGGAAGGTCAAAGAGGTTAAATTTGGCGAGTGGAGTCTAGATCCAAAACGTCAAACTATTCATGACGGAGAAGTAGAACGAGAGCTTGAACCTTTATTGTTTAACATACTATGCTATCTGGCGATCAATTGTGAGCAGATTATTACCAGACAAGATCTTGTTGATGATGTTTGGAAGCAAAATTATGTAGATGATAATGCCATTAATAGAGCGATGTCTGAACTTAGAAAGGTGCTTAAGTCTGAGCGGCAAAAAGGCATTATCGTAAAGACACACTATCGAAAAGGGTATAGTTTCTTTCTTGAACCAATTATTATTTATCATCAATCCAGCACGGATAAAAATCAAGAAATAAACAAAAAAGAAAGTGCAGGTAGAGAGCAAAATAATGCGATAGAGCTTGAAAAATCAACATCAAAACGTGGTTCTTCCAGTGTAAAGAAAGCGGTAATTATGACTTTTTTTACCGTCGTACTTTCGGCAGCTGCATATCAAGGATACCGCTTTAAAACTGATGTTAAAGTACAACAAAAAAGTATCGAAGAAAGTGTACTGTCTTGGTTACCAGGGCGATATACCTTACTCACATTATCTCCAGATAAAAAGCAGGTGGCTTTTTCATTCATTCCAAACGATAGCCAACATTATTCATTGGTGGTTAAAGGACTTAATGGCGGCCAAGAAAAGCGGCTAGGAGAGGAGGGGGTTAATTACCTTCCGCTAGGGTGGTCGGTAGACTCCAATGCTATTTTTTATCGCGCAACAACAAAAGATAAATGCCAAGTCTGGCGCTTGAATGCTGACTTTAATTCAGATAATCAGTTTTTATTTGATTGTAACTTAAATGACAGTATGACGGGGGGCGGTGCCGGCAATAATCGGTTTATTTATTCCAAAACAGGGTACAGAAATAGGGATGAATTAGCCGCATTGGTCAATCGAAGCTTAGCGACTGGCGATGAATTTCAAATTACATCACCAAACCTCAACTCGTATGGTGACCGTTTCTTATCGTATATTCCAGGTAAAGAGCTCATTCTATTTGAGCGACGCCAATATGATATCAATGAGTTATATGTGACAGACCCTGATGGTGGAAATCAAGAGAAACTATTTGAGACATCGCATCGAATATGGGCTGTTACTTATGATGAGCCATCAGGAATGTTGGTTTGGTTAGATAATACTGAAAATATCGTCTACGAATATGATTTATTTAATCGCAAGATACATAGTATTGTTGAATTAGAAACAGATAAAACCTATGCCAGCTTTCAAGCGTTCGATAAAGATTCGCTATTACTAGTCAGTTATCCTTTTTTGAGAGATATCCATCAATTTAATTTGCAAACTAATGACGTTAGTATTGTGGATGAAAGTGATTATGAAGATCGCTCAGGAATAGAAGTTGATGATGGGTACTTATTCTTAACTCGACGAGGCAGTGAGAGCTTCATTAGTTTTACACAAAAAAGCAGCAATGAACGACAACCACTTCAAATCCCTAAAGGGCGTCTTAGCGCAATTCGTTATAATTACGATACGGAACAACTTTTGTTGCAACACGCTGACAAAATAGAGCTGTATGATTACAAAACATTACGTTTAGTCGATACTATTCGTACTGAAGGCACCGTTATTTCTGCCGAGTTTCTTGGCAAAGAACAAATAGGCTTTGTTGTTGTTAGTGATAAAAAAATAAAAAGCAAAACATTTAGATATTCAATTAATGATAAAAAGAAAGTAGAGGTTCCAGCCTTAACCTCTTTATGGATTGGCCATTTAAATGAGTCTACTTTGGTTTCGCTCTCATCAAATGATAAAGTTGTGCTCTATGATGTATTCTCTGGAGAGCAAATAGAGCAATATGAATTACCTCAGGCAAAGTACAAGCATTCTATTACTGTAGGTCACGGCAATATTTATTATTCTGATGGGGAAAAGGTATATAAAATCAACCGTGATGACTCTGAGAGTATAGAGGAGTTATATAATCCCGGCTCAGTCATCGGTGGTGTTCAATACTCTGAGATAAATGACAATATCCTATTGGATATTATTACGGTATCAGAGAACCAGTTACTAAAAATAGCGCTTAAGTGAAATAACCTTTTCGTATCTAGGTGACTTAAAAATTACCGATTTGATTTATGGGTATCTTTAACATTTTCTACCAGTGGGATAACCCATAATAAACTTCAACCTTTGGCTGCTTACTTTCAGTATGTTAAGAGAAGGAGGTTGTGCTCACGGGTAGGTAACACAGGACTTTGTTTGCTGTAGCACAGATTTATATTCACTCCTTTCGATAAATTCTTGTCCACACGTTCCTGGATCAATACTCTGCTTTCACTTAGTGTCGAGCGTGTTTATAACTGGTTGGCAAAACATGATATTTGCGGTGTTTTATTTCTGTGTTTTTGTAGTGCCAAACTGAAGAGTACCTATTTGCAAATAGCGCCGAGTTTGAATAGCTCTATTTTAAGTGCTGACTTATTGAGTTTATAAGATGCTTATTTGCAAGGTCTATGGCGTAATACTTGATATGATGTGTGAAAGCCTAACCCTTTGGCATATTAAATAACATCAAATAACGATTCTTTGCCAGATAGTTTGGTCAATCTGATATCCCTTTCTAAACAAAAATATGTGACAGGTTGCATGACATTGCACCCTTACTACTGCACCGAGTAAATCTACACTTCATTACTTTGTTATTAAACAGTCATTGCGCTGCTTAAAAGCAACTCATGATAATTGATTTACACTTATACGACTATCAGTTTGCACTTTATCTCTATACGTATTCGTTAATTTCATACCGTACATCGCTTTATTTTAGCAAGCTTTTTGAGTTTTTATACTGGTTGACACTCAATCGTAACTTATTAAGCGCTTTGCAGCTGTGGCAAGGCATATATAGAAGGGCAATTTTTAAAGTTGATGGAAACAATTTTAAGTATGAAATGATTTTTCAATATTATCAAAAGCGAACTTTGTTATTTAAGTATACAAATCAATTGCCTGCGTTAAATGTTATGGGTGATATATAAGATTTTATAATTACCTAAAAACAGTGAAATTGTTTAATCTGTAGTTACTCACAAAGCAGCAGTATATAAATTACGAGAATAAAAACATGATGAAACTGACACTGAAAACGAAAAAGATAAAGAAGCTACTTATTGAACCGACCTTAGATGCAAAGCAAACACAGCGTATCGCGGGTGGTACGAATACCGACACTATTACACGTACAGTACAAAACCCGAACTAAATTTTAATGTGGCACCTGACTAATAACAATAACAAGGCATAGCGTGATGA
>NZ_JAGJEF010000007.1:0-119846 GCF_018100875.1 Pseudoalteromonas sp. MMG012 | reverse complement strand
CCGCTATTACTGCATAAAAGCGCCTTGATATTGAACGAAATATCATCATTGGATTGTACGTAAGTTTGTTTTCAAAACATTTTCTACTCCAAAACCCTTATCCAAACCTGAGATTACTTACTTTGTTGGCCGCTGATGAGTGCTGATAGCCAGCTAATACTGCGCACGCCGAGCATAGGAAAGGAATCGCTATGGCCTGCGGACTCAATGACAATTTTTTCAATTTTAAGCTTTTATCATGTCTTTTGTGCAACAACTCCACAAACTCATTGACGTGAATACCTAACTTATCTTCCAACGCACCGTATGAGATGAATACATTGGCATTGAGTTGCTTATGTTGAGTGCCAAGCTCTAATAAGTGAGGAATATCGCGCCAAAGAGATGGACTGCCGAGAATATAGTTTTTGAACGTATCAGGCTTCGCCATTAAGATATAGCTACCAAATAATCCACCAAACGAAAAGCCGAAATAAGTACGATTATTTGGGTCAGCGTTATATTGGTTTTCGATATATTGAATGATGTCGTTTCGTATAAATGCTAGGTGATTGTTTGCTTGACCCCGCTGATGTTTGGCTTGAACTTTGGGGTCGCTTGATGCTCTTATTGAGAAATCACGACCACGACTTGCACTGGCCTCTTTGTCTTTTAATGCCCCTTTGGTGTTTATTTGCCAGGAAATCCCTACTAAAATGGCATTTTCCATGAGAAATGCAGTCGCACCCGATAACAACTCCATATGCCACTGAGCGTCAGTGTAATAAATGACAGGATAAGCTGTATCTTTATGTTTGTCATATCCCTCAGGCAACTTTATATACAGTTCGTATTGCCTGTCTTGCTGTGTGTCTTTAATTGGTATTACGTGTGTATGGGGTAACGTGAAAGAGCTTGCGCTACTTACATTTGCCGTAAGTAGGAGGAGTATACAAGCCAAAGTGATTACCCAATTATTTTTAATGTTCATTATGTTACTTCCTTATCAATTGCTAAGCCATATTGAAGACGTTGTTTCAGGTTAAAGACTCAAGTTCACTGTATCGGCATTGTGTTTAAAAGACCTGACGTTTAGCTGATTTGTATATGATATGATGTGTTGAGTTTTATTGTATTAATTATCAATTAGTTATATGTCAATGTGTGGTGTATAGAGCCGCTTTGCCTGCGTATGTAACATTACTCACACGGCCTTGTTTCAGTGTTTATATAAGCGGTGCTTGCACTTTTGTATTGAGACTTTGATAATATCTTTGTAATTTACGGGGGTAAAAGAGACCTGAATGAGTACAACTAAAAGCAGTATCTATTCTATAGCGCAGCTCGGACATGCAGTATTAAGAACGCGAGCTGTTGAAGTTGAAGATATTCTCAGTGATGAATGTCAGCAACTCATCAATACAATGATGTTGGCGGTATCTGAAGCGGGTGGCGTGGGTATTGCTGCACCGCAAATACATCACAGCAAGCGTATTTTTATTATGTGCTCAAAGCCCAATACACGGTATCCACAAGCGCCACTAATGGCACCAACTGCGATTATTAATCCTGAGATTTTGCATTATTCAGATGAAAAGGTAAAAGACTGGGAAGGGTGCCTAAGTGTGCCAAGTATGCGAGGCTTAGTGCCAAGATATAAGCAGATAACAGTACGGTATTTGGATAAACAAGGTCATGAGCGTCAGAAAACGTTGACAGGCTTTATTGCACGTATTTTTCAGCATGAGTTAGATCACTTAAATGGGCTCACGTTTATTGACCAGTTAGAGTCGATGCAAGATTTAATCAGCGAAAGTGAGTGGTATCGTCAGTTTGCTGACAGCAACTGAGCGAAACTTCAATGGAGAAGTTGCAGCCAATAAAGGCGAATGCCCTTGGCTAACTTACAACGCCAGATATTAACAGACGTTGTAAGTTAGTATTCATGTAAAGCTTATTTATGTTTGCGACGACGCAGCACCGCGAATGGTGCCGCTAAAAGTGCAAACCAAGCAAGAGAACCAGACGAAGACTCTG
The DNA here is from genome assembly GCF_018100875.1 of Pseudoalteromonas sp. MMG012. NCBI lineage: Bacteria > Pseudomonadati > Pseudomonadota > Gammaproteobacteria > Alteromonadales > Pseudoalteromonadaceae > Pseudoalteromonas > Pseudoalteromonas sp. MMG012. The sequence goes on along the minus strand of NZ_JAGJEF010000007.1, from coordinate 117,830 downwards.
ATGATGCTTGAGTCACTGTTGGCGTAGGAGTTGGCACAGGTGCAGGCTGCTCAGCATCGGTATCCACGACATTCTCAATATTTATTGTGATGGCAGCTGGGTCTGATGTATTACCTAACTTATCGATAGCGATGACCATCAAAGTAGCGATATTGTTCCCCGCTTCAAAATCAAGGACTGCTGAATTAGCAACAACGATTTGGCCATTATTATTAACTGAAAAAGCGGTGTTAGTTGATGACTTTACTAAATACTCAGTAATTTCAAGGGTATTTTCTTGCGTTACCGATTCAAGTTGACCAATCACTGTACCAGTGGCTGTATTTTCCTCAACTGAAAACTCAGCAGCAATGAGTTTAGGTGGAGTATAATCCGCCGCACTGTCAATCACATTCTCGATATTTACCGTTACTTTAGTCGCTTCTGATTCATTACCTAATGTATCAACCGCAATGACCATGAGTGTTACTGTGTTATTACCCGCTTCGAAATCAAGTTCACCAGCGACTAACACTTCACCTTTATTATTCACGGTCAACGCAGTATGTGAAGACGATTTCACAGTATATGTTTTTACTTCAAGGGTATTTTCTTGTGCTTCTAACTTTAGTTGCCCAATAACGGTACCTTTTGCGGTATTTTCCGCAACAGAGAACTCGGCAGCGATGAGTTTCGGTGGCGTATACTCTGCAGCACTGTCAATCACATTCTCAATATTAACTGTCACTTTAATGGCTTTAGATTCATTACCTAATGTATCAACCGCAATGACCATGAGTGTTGCTGTGTTATTACCCGCTTCGAAATCAAGTTCACCAGCAACTAACACTTCACCTTTGTTATTCACGGTCAACGCAGTATGTGAAGACGATTTCACTGTATATGTTTTTACTTCAAGGGTATTTTCTTGTGCTTCTAACTTTAGTTGCCCAATAACGGTATCTTTTGCGGTATTTTCCGCAACAGAGAACTCGGCAGCGATGAGTTTCGGTGGCGTATACTCAGCTGCGCTATCAATCTCATTTTCAATGTTTATGATTATTTCAGTTGCTTTAGATGCATTACCAAATATGTCGGTTGCAACAACCATTAACTTAGCAGTGTTATTACCAAGTTCATAGTCTAGCTCGTCAGAGTTGACTACGACAACTTCACCCTCTTCATTAATTGCAAACGCGGTATGTGTTGACGATTGAATTTCGTATTGAGTAATCTTTTGGTGAGCTTCAAGGTCGCTAATAACGAGTTTGCCAATCGAAGTGTCGTTGGCGGTGTTTTCAGCAACAGAAATCGTCATAGGCAGCAGTACGGGGGCTTTTAATGGATTTTCATACTTTAGCATTGAAGAAGTAATAGGTAATAATACCCCTTCAAGTTCACTAGAGGTGAGTGCAAACGCAGAGTCAGCATTGATGTACACTGTTTCACCTTGCTTAATCTCAGTGACAGTTTCTCCCGTTGCATTTGTGAATGTTGCAGGAGATGTTGCGAATGTCGTTGTACCCTTGAGTGTATCGGTGACGGTATCTATCGCAATCTGATAACCATAGCCTACAGAGGCTTCAATCGTGATAGCATCTCCAAGGTTACTACTGGTAAGGCCGATTAAGTCTGAGCATCCTGAGAATGTGACAGTATTTGAGCCTGAGGTATGATACATGTCCGATAAATATGCCCATTGTGGTGCGCCATCAACAATAGGACCACTAACGGTACGTGAGCGACCAGGTACTGCAGCACTGCGGCCTACATCACTATACTGCGCTAATGCGTAGTCATACGTGCCGTCGTTATCAAGGTCTAAATTCATTGCATAACCACCTGCCCGACGCAAGTGTGTTAGCTCATCACGCAGCATGATTGAAGCAGTAAATGCCACACCAGTATGACACCCATCAGCCGTTACAGCGTTAAATGTTGTGGCTAGAATGTTGAAATCTTTTTCGGATTGACTCACCTTAGTACCGGTTGCAACTAACTGCTCTGACATAGGGGTAATATCTTTGAAGCCGTTGTTAGTCAGCGCGACTTTGAAATCACCCGCTGCACGTTCATAACTTAGTTTTAAACCAACATGTGCTTTTGGTAGGGCATGATAAACAAGGTGTAAATCATGGTCTCCGTCAGTATTTGGGTCATCAAATACTAATGCGCCATCAAATTCAGATAAAGTCAATGCAGGGCTACGCTCAGCTAGCTCATCCGCATTAAGTGGGTTCTTCAGTTTCCACTGTGGTAACTTAGCAGGGTCAATCGTCAAGGTTACATCAAACTCAACAATTTGACCTGCTGGTACAGTAACAGATTCAGGCATTTCCCAGCTAGCAGCACCCGTTGCAGCATCATTTTCATAACGCGCTTGCGTGCGAAGGTTATAGGTCTTAGCTTCGTTTGAGAAGTTTTTCAATGTCACAGTTTTAGTGTATGCCGTTACTTCTGACACATTCTCAAAACCAAATGACAACGCCGCTTGGTTAGTATCAAACTCTGAATGATATACCCATGCTGCAACCGGTGATTTAACTGCTTTATCAACGTTCACTAAACCTGCACCAATCAAACTAATCGGTGCCAATGGTGAATCAGGGTTAACCGATGTTGCTTCAACTGTTACGTTCAGATCAGCGGTGTTCATGATGGTTGCTTTAATTTCTGAAGCATTACGCTCTGGTAACGCTTCACGAACAAGTGCCACAGCACCTGCTGTCATTGGACCTGAGAACGAAGTACCCGTTGCGCCTGCCACTTTATCTTGCGTACCCGTTGCTGCAACTTGAATGTTCACACCTGGCGCTGTGATTTCTGGCTTTAATAGACCATTCACTGAAGGACCACGTGAAGAGAAGTCTGCCACTGCATCAGCAACATTCTTCATCACTACTTGGATTGCATACTCAGCCGTTTCACCCGCTGCTAGTTTATCCTTTATTACTTTACCCGCTTGGAAGTTCACACCTACAGAGAAGATAGTGACTTCTGTAGAGCTGCCACCCATTGGTGCTGGAGTACCATTGTCGGTGTTATTAGCAATCAGTACAAATGCCGCGCCTTTAGCTTGTGCATTTAATACTTTAGTGTCGAATGCACATGCACCACGGTCAATCAATACCGCCTTACCTGTGAAGTCCACATCGTCAGCAAATGCATCACAACCATTTTGGTTTGCATCAGGATATACAAGCTCTGTATTCGTGTTGCTGAACGTGAACGCGCCTTGTGGACCAAAGCTTGCAGCTTGAATAACCGTCTCAGCACCTGCAACAGTACCGGATGCAATACCTTCTTCTAACGTTGGGTGTGTCATTGCACCCACAGATAGTGCATTTGGTGTTGTACTTGGACCACCAATACGAAATGGGTGGTCACCATCGTTACCAGCTGAAACGACCACATTCACGCCTAAGCCAACCGCACGTTGAATAAGGTATTGTACACCGCTACCTGTGTATGTATTACCGAATTCACCACCGAGAGACATGTTGATCACATCGACTCGGTCTGAAATATCGCCATCCCAATTAGGATCCATTGCTGACTCAAGTGCCGCAGCTTGTGCTGCACTAGGACAACCACCGCCACAGACAGAATAAACATACAATTCAACGTCTGGTGCAATGCCTGTCACCGAGTGAGATACCGATGTACCGTGACTTGTTGGTTCATCCTCTTCAGAAGGTACCGCTGGATCATGCTCAATTGGATCGGCATCGTTACGCATATAATCGTAACCGCCTTTGACTTGACCTTGAGGCCATGCAACCGTTGTTGGATCGGCTTGAGCAGCGTCATACGCTTCAACAGTACCGGCAGCTTCATTGAAGATTTTGTGAGTATAATCAATACCCGTATCTAGTACAGCGACCTTTTGGCCCATACCTGTAGCCAAACCTTCAGTACGTACTGGCGTTGCTTTAATGTAGTCAGATGATTCTGCAATGTGCAATTCAGAATCAAACATAGGTAACACACGTTCTACGCGTGCGTCTTTTTCAATCGCTGCTAGCGCTTCTTTTGACGCTTCAACAATGAGTGTAGGGGCTAAAACACGTGTTTGACCAATAACTTTTGCATTGAAGTCTAAACTGTTTAGTTCAAGCGTTAACGCTTCTTGAAGTTGTGAAATTTGCGCCATTGTTGCACGTGTATCACCTGACTGGTATGTACCCTGAGCATATAAATTTGCTGCGGACGTTGCTTTTAGCACAATTAAATAGGATGTTGGCGCATTCTTTTTCGTATCTTGAGCTGCAAATTTTACAGCCTCGAAATTGGTAAAATTACTGACCATATTGGCAGTATTAGCAGAGACACCCGCTGTGAGTAATACACTACCTACTGCAGCTGCAATTGTTGATTTTTTTATAAGCTTAGACATACATTCCCTAGGAGTCATTGGTAACTGATTCTAACGATCGTTACTTTTATTGTTAACAAATATGCAGGTATTTGTTTTTTTTGTTCCTAGTGTTATACATGCGAAAATGGACATAAATATAGTGTAAAAATATCAATAAAGTTATTTTATATTTAATTCATACTTAACTAGTTTGAGTTTTAACCAATGTTGCCTCCTCACCCGTTTTATTATAACGGAATATTAAAGCAACTCTTAAACTAAAAAGTCAAAGCTTGCATAGCTATGCGAAATAATATGGCATGATTAATTTGTCCAATATAGCCAACAATAACAATAAGGAAAGTTCATGGAATTTGAAGTAGCAAGAGATACATCAAAAGCGTTGTGTGATATGCCACAGAAAACATTTTTACCCAGTGGAACCATTATTAGCTTGATTGCTGAGCAGGCGAAGCTTACACCAGAAAAAGTGGCGATCATAGAAGGTGATTTGTCGGTAAGTTATGAGCAGCTGCTAGCACGCTCAGATGCTTTTGCAGCGGCGCTAGCTCAACGAGGCGTGAAGTCGGGTTCCTTGGTCGGGGTATGTATGAGTCGCTCATGGGAGCTAATTGCTACTTTATTGGGGGTTTTAAGGGCGGGGTGTGCTTATGTGCCCCTTGACCCAACATACCCACAAGAACGAGTCCATTATATGTTGTCACATTCCAAAGCATCAGCAGCCATTGTTGAAAATGAGTATATGGCGCACCTATGCCAGATAGCACGGGAAGTCATTCATGTTGATACGATTAAAAATCAAGCCATTGATAATGTTCTGGGTCCAGAACCTACTGATTTAGCGTATGTGATCTATACCTCGGGGTCTACGGGGAAACCAAAAGGGGTTGCGGTTGAGCATCGCAATGTGGTGGCGATGAGTCATGCCATGGCAGAGCTGTTTAGCACTGAGGAGTTATCTGGGGTATTGGCTGCCGCTTCGGTGTGCTTTGATACATCGGTGATGGAGACTTTCGGTACGTTGTCACTTGGTGGCACTATTCTGATGGCAGATAACGCATTGGCTCTACCTAAACTTCCTTATGCAGATAAAGTAAAAATGTGCGTTATGGTACCTTCATCGATGCAAACCTTATTGGGCACCGATACGCTTCCCGATAGTATTCGGTGTGTGGTGTTTGGAGGTGAAGCTTTGAAAGCGCCGCTAGTAAATCAAATTCATAACTTGGCATTTAAACCAAGGGTTATGAATGCGTATGGTCCGACCGAGGACACTGTTTTTTCTACAATTAATGAAATTCCTGAAGACACTACTCGTATTACAATTGGTCGCTCTGTCGTAAATTCAAGGGCATATATTCTAAATGATGCAATGCAGTGCACAGCGATTGGTGAACCCGGTGAATTATATTTAGCTGGCAGTAAACTCACTCGGGGTTATCTCAACGATGAGAATATGACAACGTCACGCTTTGTCACTCTGACGCCGACTGACCAGATACCTGAAACTCGCTTATATAAAACGGGAGATCTATGTCAGTGGAGTGAAAATGCAGAGATAGAGTTTTTAGGCCGTATTGATCAACAGGTTAAAATACGAGGTTTCAGGATAGAGCTAGGGGAAGTAGAGTCAGTACTTGAATCGATGAGTGAGATAGGTGTAGCAGCGGCGGCTGCGCTTGATAGTGGGACTGGTCAGCAAATTTTAGTAGCTTATGTGGTAAACCAAAAAGGTAGCGTAACGAGTCAGGCTGTGAAGGCGTTTTTGTCAGAGCGATTGCCAAAATATATGGTGCCTCAGTTTATTATGCAGATGAGAGCGTTACCTTTTTTACCAAATGATAAGTTGGATCGTAAAAGCCTCCCAGATCTTAATACTGTGCGTTTAGCTGCTCAGCATGAAGCAAGCGGTCAAGTGAGTAATAAACCGCAAGCGGGCTATGAGTACAGTTCAGTGTTACTAACGATTCAAACGGAAGTGGCGAGCTTGCTTAATATAGCAGAACCAGAGCAAGTGCTTTGCGACCTACCATTTGATAGTTTTGGTATTGACTCACTAAGCTCGCTAGAGTTACTCAGTAGATTACGAGCGGCATTAGAGTATAAGTTACCACAGAACAGCCTTGTTCTATACTCGACCCCTCGTGCTTTAACACACTTTTTTCTAGACCGAATGAATCAAAGTGTAAGTCAAGCATCCTCTGAATCTAGTTTAATGATAGATCATAACAATCCTAAACTTGAAACACTCTCCGGATTTCAGACGCTATTGCAATCTAGTCACCCGACTTTTCAATCAGCGAGCGCCCCATCTTGGAGTATCGCCGATAAAAGTGTATTGGTAGAGCAAGTCACTGACATGGTCAATAATAATCAACGCAACCCATATGGAAAAGTGCTCCGTACGGGGAGCTCTGCAACGGGGGTTATTGGTGATTCATATAATAAAGAACAAGATAGGAACGCTATTATATGGTCAACGAATTTATACTTCGGTTTAAACCGCGATCCAAAAGTAATCAATGAAGCCGTTCTTGCATTAGAACGCTTCGGTACTGGCATGGGAATTTCAGCCGCCGCGACTGGCATGACAGACCAACATGTTGAGTTTGAAAATGAGTTTGCAGAGCTTGTGGGTAAGCCTAGTGCATGCCTATTTCCGACAGGGTATACCGCTAACTTAGGGGCCATTTCGGGTATATTAGGAAAAAATGATACGGTCGTTATTGACCAGCTTTGTCATGCCTCTATTGTGGATGGTGCGCGCTTAAGTGGCGCTAAAATTAGAACATTTCAGCACAATAGTGCGAGTGACTTGGCGTCGGTGCTCGCCTCTGAAACATCACCTTATCATACAACTTTAGTGGTGTTAGAAAGTGTCTATAGTATGGGTGAAGGGACTGCGCCAGTTGCAGAGATAGTTCGAATCGCAAAACAATATGGTGCGTTGACTTTAGTGGATGAAGCGCACTCTTTTGGCTTCTATGGTCACTCTGGAGCAGGTGTTTGCTCACAGCAAGGTGCAACGGATGATGTTGATTTTATTATGACAACGCTGAGTAAAGCACTGGGAAGTATTGGTGGGGTAATAGCTGCGAGTAAAAAGCACATTGCACTGCTGAAGTCATCTTCACGGGCGTATATTTTTCAAGCGTCAATTAGCCCCGCTGATATTGCAGCTGCTCTGGCTTCTTTAAGATACTTACGTACTGATGATAGTTTGCGTGAACAATTATGGAACCGAACGCGTTATATGCGTAAGCGCTTTACAGAGGCTGGGTATGATTTAGGCACTGGCGATGGTCCAATAGTGACCCCTCACTTTGGTGATAAAGATAAGCTCTATGCGATCGTGCAAGGGCTATATGAGCGCGGTATTCAAACGCTGGCGGTCACGTATCCGATTGTTGAAATGGGGCGAGGACGATTAAGGTTTATTTGTTCAGCAGCACACACACATGCCGATATTGACCGCACACTTGAGGCACTTATTGAGACAGAGCAAGAGGTAAATCGAGCTTTTGCGGCATCAGAAGATACATTAATAGCAGCGTGTGAAAGTAATTTAGACCCTCTATCTATGAGTACAAATATTCAAAACTGGGTAAATGATTTTTCAGCTTATTTGAAGCTTGTTTGTAAAGCACCAATAGAAACTGCACCTGAGTTGGTGTTATCGATAGTTGCTCATGAAAGTCAGGCTCCAATCTCGATTATGCTTAGGGGCGGTAAAATAACCTTAGAAACAGAGTATTCTGTTGATTTGCCGTATTGTACTGTGTCTATTGCAGATCCTCAGATGATAAAAGGTTTATGTGAAACTAATGTGCAAGCCTTGCTAAATAGCATTTGTAATGGTGTATGCGTTGTAAAGGGGCAAACGGAAGTCTTTATTTGGTTTATAGCGCGTTTGTGTGAGTATCAGGAATATAAGTATGAAAAGCAAGATGTAAATTGCATTGAGTGATATTTATCAGCGAAATTTTTACTGTATGGTATCGGCTAAAGTTATATTCAAAAATCTAACATTAATGCGGGGCAGCTCGCATTACTTACAATAACTCATTTGGCTAATAGTTTAGTTGAATGACTAGTATCATAAATTGTCATATATCGGAGCTGTACTTTGCAGGACTATAATCTTAGTGTGCTTTATATTATTGATGGGCTCTGAATGTGCAACTTGAAGAAGAAATTAAAGCGTTATATAAAACCTTTAGATTTTGTATAACGTTTTATTAGACGAAGTATTGACGTAATTTCTTATCTACGAGACGATAGAAGATATAAAAAGTAACGATAACTAGGAATTATTTGACATGTTATTTTCAGCCAAAGATCTAAGGCTTGATTTTGAAGGTAGGGATACAGAGCTTGAAGATTACAATGAGGCTTTAACTAAATCACCAAGTAACAAGTCAGTAGTTCATTTTTTATGTGGGGAGTCCGGAGTAGGTAAAACTAGGCTCCTCAATGAAGCAGCTAAGTCTTTATCTAAAGAAAACCTTGATCATTCCGTGACGTATCATGATATATCTGATGACACTAGAACAAAGGGAAAGCTATTTTCCAATTTGTTGCTAACCTTATGGGTATCATCTACAAAAACAACAAGGACTAATAAGAAAAGCTTTTCGGCTTTTTTAAAACGGCGGAAAATAACAGAACCTGCAAAAAAGGCTTTATACAAAGGCATTTATAACGCTCTTCAATCGTTACCCTCTTTCGGCAAAGCGGCCGCCGCATTATTTGAAAAGGATTTTAAATACGAAGAAAAAACTAAACCCATCGAAATTGATATTTTTCAGTTGCTAAAGGACTTTTTTGAGTTTGCAGTAGCTCCTAGTAAACACACACTGCAGATTGATAACTTTCAGCGTTCAACTGATAGTGAAAAAAGGGAATTATCTGCTTTGATAGATAGCTTACCTAACGAATTTTCTGTTTCACTTGTTATCCGACAGGATAGTAAAAATACGTTATTTGACCCATATTATTTGGAACACTTTCACCAATTTCATGCCGTTATTCAAATTCTTCCAAATTTGGACCATACCTCAATCCAAAACATTCTCAATAATTCTTTTCCAAACATGAATGGTTACCAAAGAGATCAGTTGTTTTTAGAGTGCTTAGAGTCGACGAAAGAAAATACTCGAGAAATTGAGCAGTTTATTATTAATTTTAAGTTGGCTAACCGGCTAAAAGAACAAAATAAAGCTTCAAATAAAAACAATCCTATTGCAGAAACAATCAATCAATTAGGTGAAATAGAGAGAGCATTGTTAATCATTACATCTTTATTTCCAGAGGGAATAGATTTTGATTACATTCGGCTGTTTGTCGAAGAGGATGTTAATGCAACTAGAACTCTCAATTTGATGGAGGTTGTTCGATTTCTAGTCGAGTGTAAGCTTCTTTCTATTTTGCCTGAGCAAATACTTCGAAAAGCAGGGTTTTCTAGTATCGAAATTGAATCGATTAAAGCTAGCCACGACAAAGTTATTAGTGCGGCACGAGTTACCATGAGCGATGAGGAAATAACAGAAGTGCGCGCTCGACTAGTAGATGTTATTAGCAGGTTTGCGTTCACATGTATGGACGACAACAAGCATATAGAGGCCATGCTTCTTATAATGCAAATAGCTACATCTCAGGAGTTGGCTAAGCATGTTGAATCCATGGAGCGAACAGTATCTATTTTACATGAACGAAATGGTTACTTTGATTTGAGTTTACTTACTGAGCAAGTTCTAGAGATATTAGATTCATCTAATAATTCAGCAAGTATTTTTAGTTTAATTACCATTACAAGATTACTAGATGCTTGTGTTAAAGAGTCCAATTTTAACACCGCTAATAGATTACTCGATAAGCTGGGGGAAGCTAGAAGTCCAGAGGTGTATAACTTATATTCGGCAAAAGTTTCTGCTCAGTTATATTTCTATGATATCGCATTAAGCCATACAGCTAACTTGTTACACTCTTCAGAGGCATTGTCAGTTCACTTAAATATTTTACAGCATCAAAGACAAGAAAGTGAAGCAAAATCAATTATTCAAGATAGAATTTTAGCTAAATTGAATTACCCTCGAAATGACTTTGAAGCAATTATATTGAGAAATAGTGCTCACTTATTTCCCTATGAGAAATCAGTTGGTTTCCTCAACAAAGCTCTTGATTGGTTTGAAAACAAGGAAGATATTTTCACGATTGCAACATTGCATAATAATATTGGCTTGAATGAGCTATATAATAAAGAGCCAAATATTCAAGTAGCCCGAGAACATCTGCATAAAGCCAGAAATACCTTGTTGGATATCAACTCCATAGAAGCTTACCAAGCAACTTTTAATTTAGGTGTATGTGATGTTTTAGAAGGTAAATATGATACCTCACTAAAACGATTGATCACCGCATACAACATGGTTCCTAAACCATTAGAGTATGACCGTTTGAAGTTTTTAGCGACAATTTTAATTGTAAAAGCAATGCAAAACAGTGAAGAATTAAAAACGACCATATCTAAACTAGAAACTATGAGAATAGATGCAAATGAGATTAGCGATCCTTGGTTATCTTTTATGTTAAAGAAAAACCTATTGATTTTGAAACGTTCTAAATTGAAGGATTGTGAAACTAACCAAATAGACAAAGAAATAATGGAGTGCGACAACTTATACCCGGGAGATTCCTCACAATACTCTGTTTTTACTAGAGGTGAGGGGGCAATACCTTTATTACTGGCTCCATCCCCTCATTGGCGATTTTAATATTTTATGAATAGCTTTCCAATATTTTTTTAGTATCATTTGCTAGGTTATTATATCCCTTTAAGGAGCGTAATATAATTGATGCTAAGTCCCGCACATGATTTTCAGAGAAGCCTAAGGTTACCATCATTAAAACACCAATTCTCAGTCCAGATGTAACTGAAGCAGGTCTAGGGTCATTTGGAATCAAATTTCTATTAGCTAAAATACCATTAATTTGAAGGTTCTCTTCAGCTTCTTTCCCTGAGATCCCTGATTTCGATAAATCTATTACAACTAAATGTGTATCTGTACCATCAGTATATAGCTTGAATCCAGCATCCTTTAGCTCAGTGGCAATGATTTTTGCAAAATGAATCGCTTTATTAGCATATTCTTTTACATCCATATTATTTAACTCTTCCAACATTATTGCTTTACCAATGATTTCAACAAACATCGGAGCACCTTGGGAAATAGGAAAAATGGAGCGTTTAGTTTGTTTTTCAAAATCTTGAGCCACGAACATCATTCCCCCTCTTACGCCCCTAGTTGTTTTGTGAGTTGTCATGGTAACGAAGTGAGCGTGGGAAAATGGCGATATGTGCAGGCCGGAAATTACGTAAGAAGCCGTATGAGATAAGTCCGCTAATAATAAAGAATTTACCTGTTTCGCTATATTTCCTAGTATTGCATAATCTATTTCTCTAGGGTAGGAACTCGCACCAGCAATTATTAAGTTAGGTTTCACTTCCTCTGCTAGGACTTTCAGTTCTTGGTAGTCGATTCTTCCATTTTTCACATTGTAATGCTCCACATTAAAATAACGATTAGTGAAACTCCAATGTGAAACATGTCCCCCAGAAGCTAAATCCAAACAAAGAATTGTATCCCCAGGTTTTAAAACTGCGTTGTAAACTATTTGATTGGCTTGTGTTCCAGAGTATGGTTGAGTAGTAAACCAGTATTTTTCACTGCCTTTAAAAAGAGCCTTTGCTAATTCTTCAGCATAGTTTTCGATTTCATCGAGGTTATCACAACCTGGAAAATATCGGCTGCCAGGGAATCCTTCGCCAGGGTTTGCATGAAAGGGTAACGTCCTAGAGTCGAGTACTGATTGAAAGGGCCTATTTGCACTCCCTATTAGGTTCAACACTTCAATTTGACTATTCTCTTCTGACTCAATTATTTTTTTAATTCTAGGGAATCTATCTCCCAAAAAGTTGGCTAATGCTTTCATTGATAATTCCTAGTTATCGTTACTTTTTATGTAATTGAACTCCTAGTGTTGGCTTTGGCTATTTTACGTTGTAGGACATTGTCATTTACGTGGGTATAAAGTTGAGTTGTTAGTATACTCTGATGCCCTAAAAGTCTCTGAACATACCTTATGTCTACTCCTGACTCTAAAAGCTGACAAGCGGCAGAGTGTCTGTACATATGAGGGGTGACTTTATCAACTTTTGCGGCATCAGACTCTTGCCTAAGTAATTTCCGTATGAAATGTGATGACGCAGGCTTTCCTCTGCTATTCACTAGTAAATAATCATGGTTTGGGTTGGTTATACTTCTAACTATAATATAGGCATTGACTAAGTCTGCTATTTCTTTGTTGGTTAAAAAGACAAACCTTTCACGCTGGCCTTTTCCGAGGATTAGGATCTTTTTTTCGACAATAGATATGTGAAGTAAGTTAATATTAACTAATTCACTCACTCTGATCCCAGTAGAAAATAAGAGCTCAACGACCAGTAAGCTTGTTAATTTGTTTAGCTGCTTAGGCTTAACTATTAGCTCTTTAAGTTTAGAAGCTGTGTAGCTATCTTCTTTTTCTAGGTTTAAAGCTGCTCTGGCTGATTTTAATATTTTACGTAGATTACTCTTGGGAATATTTCTTGGTAGTTGCTTTGGTATTTTGAGTGATATGTCAGCTTTGTGGAACGGGTTAACTATAATGATATCTTCTAGCTCCAACCACTTAAACATTGATTTTAAGCAAGCAACTCTTCGTTTGACTGTTCTAGCACCTAGTCCCATTTGGTGTAACTGAGAGACGTAATATTTTAGCTGGTTCTTGTCAAAGTTTTGAACCTCTTGAACTTTTGTTAATTTATTGAAGCACGCCAAATCTTGCTTATATGCTCTTATGGTATGTATAGAGAGTTGCTTATTGTATTGGCAGTGAGATAAAAATAGGTTACAAACTTCGTGAACTAACATGTGTTTTCCTGAATATAATAGCGACAAAAGGTTAAATAGCACCTTTTAGTGTGTAAGCGCAGAAATTTCGAAATGTTTAAGTCAATTGGCTTATTTAAAGAGAGAAATAACTCAATGTAACGAGCAGTGATTCTTGCTCAATGGCATTCTTATATGAGGTAAATCGGCCATTGTTAACCTGTATCAAACGGCTTTAACTGCGGGAAATCAGTATCACCAGTACATTCATCTAGTAACTTCTGTGCATTCTTAATACTTTATTGTTGTAATGTTCTGTAATTTAATAAATTTTTCATCCATGTAATAATCCCCCTATTATAAACATAATAAAATTTCACTATGGAACGTCGCACTTTCTTAAGAACAACCTCAGCACTATGCTCAGCTGGTTTATTTGGCCTTTCTATGCATACTAATGCTAATGAAAAGACTATTTCAGGGGATGATAAAACGGAACGTATGTCTATCGCGAAGTTAAGAGACCTTAATATCGCTTTTCCTACAATGATTGCTGTAACCCCAACTGGTGAAACCATAGAAGTGCAGCGCAAACCGCGGATTATTCGTCGGTATGCACAACATATTTATGTTTACTTTGAGCAATCGAAAGAAATAAGTGTATTTTCTTTGGCGGGTGAACGTACAGGCAAACTTCCTTTAACTGACAATCTGCAGGCAATAAAAGATTTTGCAATTGATACACAGCTGCAATCACTGTACGTTATTGAATATGGCCACCACCAAATTACAGTACTCGACTTTGATGGGCAAAAGGTGGGAGATATTGGTGAGTTCGGTATTGAGTTATTACAGGATTTAAATGGGCCAAAAAGTATCACCGTCGATGAGCGTGGTAAGGTGCATGTTTTAACGAGTAACGACAATATTATTAGAGTGTATTCAGCCAATGGCGCATATGTTTCGTCATACAATCATATTCGTCGTAGCAGCAGTAAGCTCAGGCAGTTAGATGGATGTAAGGTGATCACTGGAGTGGGCGGCAAGTTCAATGATAGTGTGACCGTGTTATCCGGTTATTAACCTGTAAAATGTATAAGCACCGCCTTTTTATTTTAAGCGGTGCATGATTGATGGGGTCTAGGAGTTTACTTAGGTCAGTCATCAGTCAGCAGTTTTCTCCAACCAACCACATTTGCAGGCCCTTTACGGCGCAAGATAAAGTTTCTGACTAAACGGCCTATAAAGCTTTCCCCAAGCCCTGCAAGTTTAATTATCTTATTTGATTCATTGACTGTCCAAGCTATTCTGGCACCGCGTGCTTTTTCGTAATTAGACAGAGCTTGTGGCAAATTATCTAAGTGATTGATCACTTGGTCAGCCAAGCAATTAACATCTTCCAGTGACATACCCGCACCTTGTTGTAAACTAGGCGGGCAGCCATGTAATGCATCCCCTATTAAAACGACACTTTGAAACACCGAGTCAGTTTTCATGACACTTTTTAGCTCCCCACGAATAATGTGTTCACTAGATGGCATGGTATTCAAGCAGTGCAAGACCGGCGCGGTATAGTTTGCAAAAAGGCTGTATAACGCTTCTTTCGTTGGCATGTCGTAATAGGTTTTTGCTGTGTCAGTTACATGCGCATAGCAGTACACCTCATCCTTACTGATTGGGTAAATCATGAATAGCGTGGTATTACCGACATAATACACGGGCTGAAAGTTGTCGGATGGTGCCGGTGCAATAAAGCGCCAATTAGTGACCTTATGCTTTAATAAAGACGTGTCAGGCTGCACCATTTGCCTAACCTGAGAGTTTATGCCGTCGGCAGCTACTACAAGGTCGTAGGTTTTTGAGGGCCCGTGATTCAATGTGACGAATACACCATTTTCAGTTTGTTGAATATCTGTTGGCCAAGTATGAAGTTGAATCTTATCAGCGATACCGGCCCTTAATATACGCATTAACTCATCACGTTTTAATGCGACAAAAGGGCCCTTGCTTAATGGCGCTTCCATGAGCGATGCTTTGGTCAATGTCTCGCCATTCGCTAAGGCATACTCAATGGAATTTACTTGATGGGCGCATTTGATAACTGTGTCTGACATACCTAATTTATCGAGCTCTATCATAGCGTTAGCAGGTAAACAAATTGCGGCGCCTTCATTG
This sequence comes from Pseudoalteromonas sp. MMG012, assembly GCF_018100875.1. Lineage (NCBI taxonomy): Bacteria > Pseudomonadati > Pseudomonadota > Gammaproteobacteria > Alteromonadales > Pseudoalteromonadaceae > Pseudoalteromonas > Pseudoalteromonas sp. MMG012. The sequence continues at coordinate 102,368 of NZ_JAGJEF010000007.1, read as the reverse complement.
GTTAATACGGTCGATTTTTCGATAATATCAACATCAATAGTATGTGACTTTAAGCGGTGGAATAATGCGCATCCAGCAATTCCAGCGCCAACGATGAGTACCCGCATAGTGTTTGACCTTAATTTAGAGTGTTCTTTGCATTATATTATTTATTTTACAACGACATACTAACAGGAGTGTAGTGAAAAATATGATTTCTTATACTTGATGATAAGTTGGGGTTGTCGTAATGGGTTGTGATAGCACCATAACCAGGAAGCAATGGCACGTGTGCTAGCAACAACGTTTTTGTTACGTGCCATATATGCAAAATACAGAGAAAAAAGTGCGAATGGTGCTCAGTGATGTTCAATTATTTTAAGTACTGTGTTTTTGATTGGCGTTTTGTAATCACATTTTTTATATCTAACTGTGTGTTCTCTCGCGAGTCTTTAACATTTATGCCTTCATGTTTTAACAGCCATAACTTTCGTTCGATACCACCGGCATAACCAGTAAGCGCACCATTACTAGCAACAACACGATGGCAAGGCACGATGATACTGATCGGGTTTCTGCCATTAGCACCACCGACAGCTTGTGCGCCTTTTGGGCGATCCACTTGTTTGGCAATATCTAAATAGGAGCGAGTTTCACCAAATGGAATTACGCCAAGAGAGGCCCATACCTGCTGTTGAAATGCCGTGCCGATGGGGTCAAGTGGTACGGTAAAGGCATTGCGCATACCGCTAAAGTACTCTGTGAGCTGCTGTATACTTGTTTGTGTTATATGGTTTTTATTCTTAGGTTTAATTTCATCCCCACAAAATATGACATGTCTTAGCCCAAGGTTTGATGATGCACATTCAATCATACCTAGGGGGGAATTAACGTAATCGATGAACATAAATGTATCTCCTAACAGATATAATATATGCGTTGCTTAAAGTGCTTTTGTTGGCTTATGTATATCGTGGTTAACATCATACTGGTTTTTGGAAGAAATACTGGCTGGAACTAGAACTAATTAGGAAAAATTGAAAGTGGGTGTGTGCAAGTGGGGAAATAATCACAGGGAGTATGTATATGGGTAAAGCCTATTGAAGTTTTGTCTGATTTTCACTCTAAATGTAAATGAATGTGAAAATTAAACCGTTCCATGGTGTGTGTAATTTGTTTCTAGTGTTTATTTTTTGTATTAATTTTGTTTTTTTAATTGTTATTGATTTGTCTTTAATAGGTACTTAATCTTAGTTTTTCGTACTGTGTTAATTTTTGTATTTTAAATCAATTATTTGTGGTGGTTTGGTCGTAAGTTTTTTAACTCAACGTTCTGTGTTTTGTTAACAGGCTTGGGTTGTTTTTGTTGCTAAAAATAACTGAGTAATTAATTTAATTTTAATAATAATTTCATAATAGATTATTATATTCCCAGCCCATTTGTCAGATGGGCTTTTTTGTACAAAAAGTAGGCTAAAAGTCTCGGTTTAAATAATTTTAACAAAACCAAAGAGATAACACACACGGGAATATTATGTTTAACTACACACGGGCTCGCGGGCGACTGCGACATTTAAGGCGCTATATTATAGCGGGAGTTTGTTCCAGCATGACGGCAGGTCACGCTGCTGCCAATGTTATTTTCACTGAATATGTGGAGGGAGGCGGTAGTAATAAAGCGATAGAAATTACTAACGTTGGTACATCTAGTATTGATTTGAGTAAAGTGTCAATTGCGTTAACAACCAACGGTAAAGCGTTTGCTGATGTAACGCCAATTACCCTAACTGGTACTTTGGCAGCAGGAAGCAGTCATGTATTAACCAATGGGGGTGCCGTCGATGCTTTAAAAGCACTAAGTAATGCGACGAGCAATGCAACCAGCTTCAATGGTGATGATGCCTTAACTTTATTGTTAGATGGCAAAATTGTAGATAGTTTTGGTCAAGTTGGTACCGATCCGGGTAAAAACTGGGGGAGTGGTGACACAAGTACCAAGGATAGAACCTTGCGCCGTAAGGGCAGTATACTCGTTGGTGATTTGATATCTGATGATGCGTTTAACCCAGCCAATGAGTGGGTTGGCTTTGCCAAAGACACCTTTGATGGGCTCGGTTGTTCTGGCGTTGCTGCATGTGGTGGTGATGGCAATATACCATCGAAAATCAGCGGTATAGCAAAAACAATCATCAATGCAGATAGTCGTTATGATTTTACGCCAAATGTCACTAATCTCGATAATGATACGCTGACATTTAGTATTGAAAACAAGCCAAAATGGGCTGATTTTGATACGAGTACAGGCAGGCTGTCAGGAGAGGTTAAGGCGGGCGATATTGGCAATTATAACAATATTGTCATCACCGTGAACGACGGCACTGCATCTGATGCACTTGCATCTTTTTCTATACTTGTTAGGCCAGCAGGGACAAATGATGTACCAAAAATTACAGGTACACCGTTGTCGTCTATTCAAGCGACTCGGTCATATAGCTTTACACCGAATGCCACGGATATTGAAAATGATACACTGGTATTTGCGATTGAGAACAAGCCTATTTGGGCCTCGTTCGATACGCAATCAGGTAAACTAACCGGTGCACCGAATGAGTCGCACGTGGGCGTGTACGCTGATATTGTCATCTCGGTTGCTGATGGTCACAATACAGCGCAAAGTCTTCCCGCATTTTCTATTTCAGTAACTGATAAGCCGGGCAGTAACTATGATTACAATCAATATTATGCGACTGCAATAGGTAAATCGGGCCCTGATCTTGAAGCGGCGCTCGCTTTGATTGCACGTCAAGGGCAAAAACAAATGACCTATACACAAGTATGGGATGCGCTTAAGTATACTGATGAAGACCCTGCAAATATCAATAATGTGATTTTGTTTTATACCGGTCGCAGTCAAGCCAAAAACACCAATGGTGGTGGCACAACTGACTGGAACCGAGAGCATAGTTGGCCAAAGTCACATGGTTTTCCAGAACAAAACCAATTTGGGTATACTGATATTCATCATTTACGCCCGACCAATGTGAAAGTCAACTCAGCCCGCAGTAATAAAGACTACGATGATGGCGGCGCGCCTGTCAGTAATGCACCAGGTAACTTTACTGATGATGACTCTTTTGAGCCACGGGATGCCGTAAAGGGGGATGCTGCCAGAATGATGTTTTATATGGCGGTAAGGTATGATGGTACCGATGGCAATATGCCAGATCTAACGCTTGTAAATACCATTAGTGGCAGTAAATCTGCAACATTGGGGGTACTATGTAATTTAATGCAATGGCACCGTCAAGACCCTATTGATACGTTTGAGCGTGAACGCCATCAGCGTATTGTGGAACAACAAGGTAATCGTAACCCATTTGTAGATAATGCTGAATTTGCCGAAACATTGTTTGCGAAAACGTGCCCAACTTTAGGGAAAACGGCCCCGGTTATCAGTGGGTCCCCGACACTTGAGATTGGTGCGGGTAGTGCGTATCAATTTACGCCATCAGCATCAGATGCAAACCGAGATACATTAATATTTTCAGTCACTAACAAACCAAAGTGGGCCAACTTTAATAGTGTAACAGGTACGTTGACAGGCACACCTGGAATAGCTGATATTGCGACATACCAAAATATTCAAATCTCAGTGAGTGATGGTGCGTTAAGTGCAAACTTAGCTGCGTTTACCATTAATGTTGTTGATCCAAAGACCATTAAGCACCCTCCAACTATTTCGGGCATACCGAATACCGGCGTATTAATTAATCAAGTCTATCGCTTTCTTCCTACAGCAAATGACGTAGATGACGATACGTTAACGTTTAGTATTGTTAATAAACCAAGCTGGGCAACCTTCAATACAACGACAGGTGAGCTGACAGGCACACCGACAAAAAGTGATGAAGGCAACTATGGCGGGATTGTGATAAGTGTTACAGATGGCAATACAGCCGCGGTTGAACTTGGCGCTTTTGCAATTCTGGTGAGTAATGATACGCCAGCGACGAATGTAATTTTTACTGAATATATTGAAGGCAGTAGCAATAATAAAGCGATTGAAATCACAAACTTCACTGGTAGCACGCTTGATTTAAGCCGAGTTAAAATTGTACTAGCCGATAATGGTAAGCCTTTGTCAACAAGTAGCTTACGTACACAGAGCCTGTCAGGCTTGTTAGTTGATAAAGCAAGTCATGTGATTGCTAATAGTGGTGCGAATGAGGAAATAAAAAGCCGCCAAAATAGCACGAGCACAGTGACTTATTTCAATGGTGATGACACTTTAGTCCTTATGGTGGATGATAAAATAACGGATGTGTTTGGTCAGTTGGGCACAGATCCTGGCAGCAGCTGGGGAACTGGTGATACCTCGACAAAAGATAAAACACTGCGGCGTAAAGTGGGTATTGTTGCAGGTGACGTTAACGGATCTGATGCGTTTGATCCGAGTGTCCAATGGCAAGGTTTTGAAAAAAATGTGGCTGATGGCTTAGGGTGTAGTGGGGTAGCTGCATGTAGTGGCAGTGGTACATCACCAATTGAACTTGGTCAATGTGGCGATAGAGCGACGCTGATAAGTGAAATTCAAGGTGCTAAGAGTACCAGTCCACTAGTCAATAAAGGTGTGATTGTTGAAGGCATCGTGGTGGCAAGTTACCAAGGTGCAGGTCAACATGGTGGCTTCTTTTTACAAGAAGAAGATAAGCAAAAAGACAAAAGTGACGCAACATCTGAAGGTATATTTGTTGCGCATACCGCCACGCAAGTGACTCCTGGGCAGCAGATCAGGTTTACCGCTAAAGTGGCGGAAAAATATGATCTTACTCAATTAGCCGAGGTAGGAAATATTACGACTTGTGCTACCAATGCGCTAGCGATGGTAACGCCTACGGCCGTAAATTTACCGTTTGCAGAAAATTTTGATCAAGAGTCTCTAGAAGGCATGTGGGTGACGTTACCCCAGAAGCTCCATGTTACTTTGAGCCATAATTTCACCAGATATGGAGAGGTATTATTATCTAAAGGCCTGCGGATACAACCGACGAATAAGTTCCCAAAAAATGACCCTAAGCGTCAAGCGCTTGCCGATTTAAACGCCCGAAATGTACTCTTAGTTGATGATGATTCTACACAACAAAACCCGGAAAGTATCAGTTATTATCCAGAGTTTAGTGCAGATAAACCGCTTCGTTCAGGGGCAAATGTAGCCGGTATCAGCGGTGTTATCCATTATGGGTTCGGAAAATATAAACTATTGCCGAACAGCGTACCAAAATTTGACAATGTGAATGCACGACGGAGTAAACCGTTTGACCGTAAATCATCAGAGCATATTCGTGTCGCAAGTTTTAATGTTTTGAATTATTTCCTTGACTTTAAAGGTCGAGGTGCAAGTAATGAGAAAGAGTTTAAGCGCCAGCGAAGTAAGATTATTCGTGCTATTACAGCAATGGATGCCGATGTTGTCGGGTTAATGGAAATTGAAAACAGTGGGTATGGCAGCAGCAGTGCAATTCAAAATCTGATTGACGGATTAAATGAGCGAGATAAACAACACACATGGCGTTTCATTAACCCTAAATTAGAAAAGGTTGGCTCTGATGCGGTAACCGTTGGGCTTATTTACAGAAGTGATAGAGTCCTTCCTGTTGGTATACCAGAGGTCGTAACAGATGCCCCTTTTGATGAACAAACCAAAGCACATCGCCCACCTATGATGCAAAGTTTCAAACCGCTTAACGGTGGCAAAGAAATCAAAGTAATTGTGAATCATTTCCGCTCTAAAGGAGGATCTTGTGGTGCTGACATGGACGATGATGTGCAAGGGGCGTGCAATGGGCAACGAGTGTTGGCATCAAAAACACTATTGAAACGGCTTGGAAAAGAGGTAAAACCTAGTACACCAGACGCTTCTATCGCTATGGCGCAACGATTGGCAATACAGACTGTTGATGAGCCAATATACGCAATCTTAGGGGATTTTAATGCATACGCATATGAAGACCCAATGATGGCATTTTATGATGCAGGTTTTGCTAATTTAAGCGTTGAGAAAGAAACAGGCAATAATTATTCATATTATTATGGTGGTATTGCAGGCAGTTTAGATCACTTATTAACTGCAAATACAACACTTAATAGTGTGGCACAAGTGATGCACTGGCATATCAATGCTGATGAAGCGACCGCTCTTGATTATAACACTGAAAATAAAACGGATGCCCAGCAAACAAAGTGGTTTGCAGAAACACCTTATCGCTCATCGGATCATGATCCTGTTATTGCAGACTTTGATTTAGCCGCGGTTGTGTTACCGGTAAATCAAGCCCCGACAGCAAACGATGATAAAACATCTATAAAGCAAGGGGAAACAGCAAGTGTTAACGTACTCGAAAATGATATAGACCCGGATTCGGATGTATTAAGAGTGACTTCGGCAACGCTTGTATCGGGTTCTGGCAGTGTGAGTTTCTCTGGGTCGGTTGTTTCATTTATCCCGATTGATAACTTTCTAGGTGAAGCCGTTATTAACTATATTATTGATGATAGTAATGGCGCAATTTCAACGGCGACTCTAACAGTAACTGTTTTAGCAAAAAATGCACCGCCAGTTGCCAATGATGACAATGCAAGTACCTTAGAAGATCAGCATGTTATATTATCTGTTTTGGATAATGATCAGGACGAAGCGAAGGCGTTATTGCAAATTACCGGTGTCAATGTATTGTCAGGAAAAGGAGTCGCAACTCATTCAAAAACAGCAATTACCTTTACACCAGAAAATAATTTTAATGGTGAAGTACGACTTAGCTATGATGTACAGGATGTTGAAGGAGCCTCTGCGACGGGGAATGTGACGATAAATGTTGCGGCGGTGAATGATGCGCCGATTGCCAAAGATGATATCGCTAGCACGTTTGAAGATCAAAACCTGATACTCGCGGTATTAAGTAATGATATTGATGAAGTTAAATCGTCACTAAAAATTACAGGAGCAAAGGTGTTATCAGGTCGAGGCGTTGTGACCTACTCTCAAGCAACGATTACCTTTACACCATACAACAACTTCCATGGTGAAGTGCGACTTAGCTATGATGTACAGGATGTTGAAGGAGCCTCTGCGACGGGGAATGTGACGATAAATGTTGTGGCTGTGAATGATGCACCAACTGCAAATGATGATATTGCAACAGCATCAGCACGTAAGGAAACTGAAATTGATGTATTGGCAAATGATGTTGATGTGGATGGAGATGCGCTAACGATTACTTCAGTAATCGCTGATACCGGTACTGTGCGTATTGATGGCAGCAAGCTAATTTATCAAGCGAGCGCATTGAATACGGGATCCGCGACTATTCGTTATGATATTTCGGATGGGACCGAGTCAGCGTCTGCAAATGTTAAAGTGACTATTAGCACGGTCAATATAGCGCCGGTTGCTCACAACGACGTGGCGACGCTTAATTTGGGCGAACAGTCAATTTCTGTTTCTGTACTTGCTAATGATACCGATGCGGATGGTGATACGCTGACAATTGCAGAAGTGCGCACAGATGTGGGTACGGCTGTGATAGAGAATAACCACATCTTGTTTACTAAAACCGACTCGTTTAATGGTACCGCACAGGTAAGTTATGTTGTGTCTGATGGGTTTGGTGGTCAAGATAACGCCATTTTGGAAATCACGCTAGTTCAGGACTTAACGCCAACAATTATAGTCCCTGCCCCCATGACAGTGAATGCTGTAGGGCAATTTACAGAAGTTGACACTGGGGTTGCAACTGCAGTTAACTCAAGCGGTGAGGCAATAGGAGTGCAGCGCCTCGATAGTCACTTTTTACGTTCAGGTGCAAATCAAATAAAATGGCAAGCATGTGACGCTGACAATGTCTGTTCTGAGGCGGTACAACATGTGAATGTGAGGCCATTGTTGAGCTTTGCGTCACCAAGTCAGGTAACACTTGAGGGGACAAAGGCTGTGATCCCTGTGTTATTGAGTGGTACACATTTTGAGTATCCAGTCACGGTTAGCTACACATTGACAGGTACCGCTAACGAGGATGATTTTAATACAGTTGCGACTGAGGTCATTATTACTCAGGGCACGCAAGTTGATATTGAAATAGATGTATTACCAGACGAATTGGTTGATACTGATGAAACCATTGTTATTACACTCGATGCCGAAAATGCGAATCTAGGTGCGCAAATAGCACATACAATTTCAATTTCAGAGTCAAACCTTTCGCCTGTTGTGACTTTGAGTATGGTGCAAGCAACGCAATCGCGTACAGTGATGTCTCAGCAGGATGGTATTATTCGCGTTCAAGCACTTGTAAAAGATCAAAACCCTGACGATACCCATACTATTACTTGGAGTCTATCGGGCGGATTAGCGGGCGATACCTCTGTCCTTAATGAAGTCAGCATTGATCCAACATCAGTTCAGCCTGGTACCTATCAAGTAGATGCGATTGTAACGGATAATGGTGGATTGTCTGATACACAAAGTGTGTATTTTAAAGTTGTTGCTGCAGCGCCTACACTTGATGCGTCGAAAGACTCTGATGGTGATATGATCAATGATGCGCTGGAAGGGTTTGCAGATGATGACCGAGATGGCATTCCTAATTATCTAGATCCGATTAATGCTCCGTGTAATGTTTTACCAACGAACACAAGTGACTGGCAAGCGGGTTTAATTGAAGTGGAAGCTGGAGTATGTATCTCTTTGGGAAGCGCCAGTCTTGGTAGCGCCAGTGCCGCGTTAACGGATGAGCAAATTCAAAATAGTCCACAAATATCCATTGATGAAACGATGGTTAATCATGGCGGAATTTTCGACTTTGTTGCAAATATTGCTTCTGGCATGCAGCAAGTTAAAATCGTGCTACCTTTACAGTCGGCTATTCCGGCCAATGCGCTATATCGGAAATTCTTACCTGAACAAGAGTGGATTACCTTTGTATCTGAAGGGGGGAACGAGCTGCACTCGGCACAAGGTCAGCAAGGGTATTGTCCTGCAGTTAACGATGGCAGTTGGCAGCCTGGGTTAGTTGAAGGCGCTTGGTGTGTGCGTTTAACTTTGGTTGATGGCGGTCAATATGATGCTGATGGTGTTGTTAATGGTAAAGTTGTCGACCCAGGAGGTGTTGGGGTTGTATTGAACAACAACGTAGCTCCTGTCGCTATAGATGACAAGGCTGACGTAAAGGTTAACCAGCATACAAATATTATGGTACTGAGCAATGACACAGATATCGACAATGATGTATTAACTGTCATTAGTGCCAGTGCAAAACTTGGCACTGTTCATATTAATAGTGATTCAAGTCTTCAGTATCAAAGCGCGCCTGATTTTATCGGCAATGATACAATTTCTTATACGGTGAGTGATGGGCAAGGTGCGATTGCAAGTGCACAGGTGCTGGTAACCGTGATCGCTGAGACGCTTTCGCAGAATCATGCCCCAACGGCTGTGAACGATAGTATAACAGTGTTTAATGATGAAATTTCAACCATTGACGTACTGTTGAATGATACTGATGTGGATGGAGATCGGTTAGTGCTGCGCAGTGCTACGACGGGTACGGGCTATGTCTCTATTGTGGCCAATAAACTGCGCTATCAGCCCATTGCTGGTGGTGCGGGGCAAGTACTTATTAGTTACACTATTGCGGACTCCCATGGTGCGCAAAGTACAGGTAGTGTTGCTGTTTTGGTAAAAAGTAGACCAATTGAGTTACCTGTAACGGGACAAGTAAAATCAACAGCCAGCAGCGGATCTACACCACTGTTAATTTTGATATTACTGTTTCCTGCATTATTACGACGAAGAACCAAGTAACATCGTAATATAGGCAACTGCATAAATTAAAAAACCCTTGCTAGGTAACCCTAGCAAGGGTTTTTTTATCGCTAATTTATGATTGCAATTGGTTGTTGCATAGAGTAACGATGGAGATAACAAAATAAGGTTTCAGAATTAAATACTTAACCTCAGGTTTGGATAAGGGTTTTGGCATAGGAAATATTTTGTAAACAAACTTACGTTTAATCCAATGATGATATTTTGTTCAATATCAAGGCGCTTTTATGCAGTAATAGCGGGCTATTACAATGAAAGCAACGGCGAGCGTGAGAAAAATAGCTTTATTGGGCAAATTCGCTTATCCAGAGCTGAGGTTACTTAACACGGGTGTACCGTGCATTGATGGGATAAAGCAAAAAACTTGAAATGTTATAATGTAGCAATTAGTATGTCGCGATAATATAACATAGCAGTAATTATACAATGAAAAAACGGTTACCCTCTCTTATCGTAAGCATGCTTTTTTCTGGCGTGGCGTTTGCAGAAAATGAGACCCAGTCAATGGAGTTGATTGAAGTCATAAGTAAGAAACAAGCGTACCGTGGCAACGTGGCTATTGCGCAGTTACCTCAATCAGTGTCAGTGGTCACCTCTGAGCAATTAGACTCTCTCGGCATTAATAACTTTCAACATGCGCTTAATCAGGTGAGTGCTATTTCGACACAAAATAACTTTGGTGGCTTATGGGAAAGTTTCGCAATACGAGGCTTTGCTGGCGATGAAAATTTACCATCGGCTTATTTAATTAATGGTTTCAGTGCGGGTCGCGGCTATAGTGGTTTGCGTGATGTGTCAAACATACAAGCGATTGAGGTGTTAAAAGGCCCTGGCTCTGCGTTATACGGCAGAAGTGAGCCTGGAGGCACAATTAACGTGATCACAAAGAAGCCATTATTTGATCAAAGTGGCTATGTACAGTTGTCACTGGGTGAGCATGATTATCAACGTCTCGAAGGTGATTATACAAATGGGGTTAATGATAAAACGGCATTCAGAGTAAATGGTGCATTTGAAAAATCAGATAGCTACCGAGATACGATTACCACTGAGAAGGTGGCACTAACACCGTCTTTTTTAATTAAGGTCAGTGAAGGTACACAACTGACTTATGAACTGGAGTATGCAAATCAAGCCATTCCTTTTGACCGTGGTATACCTGTTCTACCCGATTTAGACCTCCCGTCGAGTCGGTTTTTGGGTGAGCCACATGATGGGGCAATGAATGTTGATGCCATTGGTCATCAATTAGAAATATCACACCAGGTTAATGCAGTTTGGGCAGCCAATGCCGGTGTAGGTATCAGAGAGTCGTCTTTAGAGGGGTACTCATCAGACACTGAGCTCTCGCCAGGAAGACAACTACTTTATATTGATGGCCAAACTGTGAACCGACAGCGCAGATATCGAGATTATGATGCGACTGACCTTTCAGCCCGTGCGGAGCTAAGCGGTGCGTTTTCTATGCTTGGATATACCCATAACCTAATGTTTGGTGCTGATATATATGACTATGAGCTCGAGACACACCAACAACGCTTTAGAGTAGCATGGGGTGCTGGGGAGACGACATATAGTGTGAATGTGTTTAATCCAGTCTATGGTCAAGTGGCGCCGGAGCTAGCTGCAACGGTCAATTATTTAGAGCAGCAAGATGCATGGGGGATATACTTTCAAGATCAAGTGAATATGACGGACAAACTTCAGGTATTACTGGGTGCTCGATTTGACCGATTTAAACAAACCGTTGAAAACCACTTAGCGAGTACGCACAGTGAACACACTGAATCTGAGTTTAGTCCAAGAGTTGGGGCCGTCTATAGCGCATTCAATAACCTCGATGTATATGCGAGTTACTCGTCAGGGTTTAGGCCTAACTCAGGCGCTGACTATTTAGGCAATACATTTGCACCAGAAAAAAGTCGATCTTTTGAAACAGGCATTAAGTGGCTAAAAAACGATAAAGATGTTGAGCTGACGCTGGCACTTTTTCGGGCGACAAAATCGAATATTCTAACGGCCGATCCGGTAAATTCGGGTTTTAGTGCCGCCTTAGGTGAAGCGCAAAGTCGTGGTGTCGAGTTAGATTTTATTTGGAAATTGACGAATAATACAGAACTCACGAGTAGTTACGCTTATGTTGATGCGCATACGGTAAACGATATGGTGAATACTGATTGGGGAGTGAGTATTCCAGCCGACAGTCAACTTATTAATGTGCCTCAGCATAGCTACAACATGATATTGCGTCACTACACGCAGTTTGCAGGTTATGGTGTTGATTTTGGTGTGAATGTACAGCATGTAGGAAAAAGGTTAGGAGAAACAATTAACCCAGACTATGAATTACCAGCTTACACATTAACCAATCTATTTGCGAATATAACGTTATCAAGTGCGTTTATGTTGCAGCTGAACATCGATAACGCACTGAATAAACACCATTATACCAATTCATATTCAGCGTTGTGGACTATGCCAGGTCAGCCTTCGCAGTTTCGGGCGAGTATAACCTACCAATTCTAAATTATTACAGGATCAGGGCGTACTAATACTGCGCCTTTACAGTTATGACAAACAATACATTAAATAAACGGTTAGTATCGATTGATATACTGCGTGGCTTAGTGATAGTAATTATGTTAATTGATCATGCTCGGGAGCGGTTCTTTTTGCATCACCAAGTGGCTGATCCGATGGATATTCAAAGCACGGATCCAACGTTATTTTTTACTCGATTACTCGCACACTTTTGTGCGCCCATTTTTATCTTTCTGACTGGTTTATCAGCATTTTTGTACCAAAACCCCTTAAATCAACCACAGCGAGCCGTGCAGAGCTTTTTGTTAAAGCGCGGTGCGCTATTGATACTACTTGAAATGACAATCATTAACTTTTCGTGGTTTGCTGCCTATAACACATTATATTTGCAGGTTATGTGGGCGATTGGCGTCAGTATGATATCTCTGGCCGTATTGAGTTACCTACCTAGAATATGGTTAATAGGGCTGGGAATCGCAATTGTGTTTGGGCATAACGCGCTCTCACCAGTGACATTTTTACCTGATGAAATGGGCTATACACTTTGGACCATACTCCATGATAGAGGTTATTTGCTAACTGATGGGTTTATAAAAATCAAAGCATCGTATCCAGTGTTGCCTTGGATTGGTGTGATTGTGCTTGGTTATGTGTCAGGCCCGTTATTTACTAAATCTGTTGATGTTGCAACGAGGCAAAAAACTTTAATTGCTGGAGGTATTGCGTGTTTGATTTGCCTATGTATTTTAAGGTCACTTAATGTGTATGGGGAAGCAATAGACTGGCAAATACAAGATACCTTGGTGATGTCGGTTATGTCATTTTTAAATTACACTAAGTACCCACCCTCATTACCTTTTTTACTCTTTACTCTGGGGGTGGGCGCGCTGTTACTTGCATACCTAGAAAATGCACAAAGTAAAGTAAGTGAGGTATTACGTACATTTGGATCTGTGCCATTATTCTTCTATATAGTGCATTTATATGTATTGTTATTGAGCTATTTTGTGCTGTTTCAAATTTTTGGTCCGACGTTACATTTTGGTGCCAATAATACCCCGTACTTGGCGTTTCCTAATATCGAACTGATATGGTTAACTGCCGCGGTCCTTACAGGGTTACTTTACAAGCCATGCAAAGCGTTTGCTAAATTCAAGCATCGCAGTGAATTGCGGTGGGTGAAGTATTTATAGACATATTTAAAGTAGAGAGGGCTTTATTGGTATGGTCCTCTTTTCCTTTAAGTTGGCAGATGAAGTTCAAACAAATACGTCTCATGCTCATAAGTTTTATTACACCACTGGTGCTTTTCGGTTATCGCTTTTGGGATCTGTTGGTTGGTGGTTAAATGGAAACCGAAACGTTGATAAAAGTCTGCCAAGTGAGAGAATGGCAAACAATAAATATGTTCGTACTGCTTCGTATGTTTCAATAGAAAACGCACTATACCCTCTGCGAGTTTACGCCCTCTGAAATGTTCATTCACATACATCCCACCAAGTTCGGCATTGCTACTATCGATACGCTGTAGCCGACCTAACGCTACTTTTTTTCCATCTAAGAGTGCAATCGCAATCACCTCATCATTAAATTGAGAGGGCCGAAACCCGATCCTCTCATATTGTTTATTGACCCACTCTAATTCATCTAGTTTGGCTCGTCGCACAGTAATATTCATAATGGTGTGCCTTTATATTGGGTTAGTAATGCATAAAAATCGTTTAAAATAAGCGGTGTTATCTGTTGTTGCGCATTGATGCCGCGACGCTGATTATTACATTGATAATTCAATGTGCTACGGTATGGTTTAGATTATCATTGACTCAGATGTAAAGCTAATATGGCCAGCGATAGTATGCAAGCGTATATTTTGTACGTGAAAAGTGCATTAATGCGACGCGCTACAGCGGAAAAAGCGCGCGCGAGTGAACGCTACTTTCCAAATGGCGCTGTATGCTTAGGCGTAAATGCTGCAGACATAAAGTATACGATTAATGAGTTTCATCAAGCTTATGTCGATCTTACTGCGAATGACATGTTAGCCATAGTTGAAGCGCTTTTAGCGGATGCAAAGTACAATGAAGAAGTGCTTTGCGCGTTCGGATTGCTCAATAAATTTGTAAAGCGTCACTATGATGACCGTCTGTTAGATAGGTTTAAATATTGGTTAGAGCATTACGCGAGTAACTGGGCTATGGTCGATGATTTATGCATTAAAACCATTTATTTATTTTTGTTGTCTCGGCCTCATTTGATAGAACAAACACAGCATTGGGCGCGTTCAGAGGTCTGTTGGTGTCGTCGCGCGAGTAATGTGGTTTGGGTAAAGTTCATCGAAAGAAAAATTGGTAAAGAGGTATATCGATTAGACAAAGGGCTAGTGTTTAAAAATTGCGATATCTTGTTAAGTGATCCGGATGAATTCGTGCAAAAAAGTATTGGGTGGTTACTGAAAGTAACGGCAAAATATCACCAAAATGAGGTAGTTGGTTATATACAGCGTAATATTACCCAATTCCCTCGTGCAACACTGCGTTATGCAATCGAAAAAATGGACATCAATGTTCGTCAACGACTTTTGTCATGTTAGCGGAGGGCTCACTTTGTACAGAGACTATGAAAGAGTCGAATTGTGTAAAGTGAGACATTTAATCAGGCGTAATTATAGGTCTAAATAGAGCATCAGCATGTCTTTATGTTGGATCCCATTTTCAAAAATGGCTTCTTGATAATGTGTGAGAAAATGGTTTTTTACGACACTGTCGACACGAAACCCCAGTTGCTGGTAGTAACTTAATTGATAACCGAAACTACCAGTACCTAACTCAATGCGCGTCACGTTTTTCGTACGTATCTGTTGCAATGCAAAAGAAAGTAACTCAGAGCCAATCCCTTGTTTTTGATAGTCGGGCTCGACAGATATATTGAACACTTGAGCGGTGCTTTGTGATGTCAGCTTTGCTAAGCAAGCTGCTACCACTTGGCCGCGTTCCTCATAAACAAAGCACCATGAATCATCGCGGTATTTGCGAATGCTTTGTTCACATGGATCAGCTTCTAATAAAAGTGATATAGGTACATCATAGCCAGAAACTTCGCTAAATTTCATGGGATATTTCCTTTGATCAAATCTCACTAAAAATAGTATTGTTAAATTCAGCACTTAAAGCGATGAGTGCTGTGTGTCGTTTTACGCCGTACGTAAATTACATTACCTCAAGCTATGACACATGTACAATAATAGATACCTCATAATGAACTATCATTCCAGCTAGTTAGTAGGTAACCTCAGCCCTGGATAAGCGAATTTGCCCAATAAAGCTATTTTTTTCACTCTCGGCGTTGCTTTCATTTGTAATAGCCCGCTATTACTGCATAAAAGTGCCTTGATATTGAACAAAATATCATCCTTGGATTGTACGTAAGTTTGTTTTCAAAATATTTTCTATTCCAAAACCCTTATCCAAACCTGAGGTTAGATAGTTATAATTTATCCGTTTTGTTTATTGTATCGATCCTTATTGCGACCGTCACTTATGGCAAATGGTGAGTACTCATCATTGATATTCTGGGGACTCGGTTAACTGGAAGAGAAATAACTCATAAAAATGACAACGGCTTTTTGACATACTGGAGCGTTTTATCTAGCTTACCACGGAGTTAAATTTATGTTTAATTGGACTTGCTTAAACGCCTGCGAATGAAGATTACCAACAATACTCATTACTCAAGAAAATGTCAGCATTAAAGCGGCTTCACTCTTTAAATAAGGCTGCCGTTTAACATGAAATAAATGTTTAGAGAAATTGGGCACAATTGGTCATGGATATTCAAGTTCTACGTTAATAATATCTCGGTAGTGTGTGAAGCATACTACTATGCGTATTTATTGGGTCAGTGCGGAAAATTAAAATGTTATCTGCTGTTACAAATACAGCTGATTTGTAATATCAGGTAGTGCATCGCGTTGATGCACTACCTATAAATCGTGAGTGGTTAATATACAGTAAAGTAGCCTACTGTGACGTCACCTTCATGGTACAGCGCGTTACCTTGATGGTAGTAGACTTTCATGGACAGCTTGGCATAGTCGGTTTGCAAAGACATGCCGCCAGTATCTCTAGGTATAGAATACATGCAGTGGGTTTCACTATAAAAATAGTATGGATCACTTGGTTGAACAAAATAGTTGACTTGATTTTCGGAGCAATTTTGCAATACGTAGCCAGCATTGGCCAGCTGTTGTTGGACTGCCCGTACTTGCCGACCATATTCAAGTACCTCGGAGGTACTATTATAGCCTGATGCTAAATCTACATTTGTTGCCATAGACGATAAACTAAACACACAAGCTAAGCTTGTCAACGCTGCAGTAACTAAGTTTTTCACAAAAATATCCTTCTAATTTTCATTGCGTGAAGGCCAGTTAACATTGAAATAATGTTAACTATGGCGCTAAGTATTAGACGATTTAAATATTAAAGTTTTCTTAAATCAGTGCCTAAAGTTAAAACTCTAAAATTTGACTTTTGTAATTTTAATTTTGCAAGTGTAAATATTATGATGCTTTTTCACTGTGAACGACTTATGAGCATAAGCTTGTATTTGTCATTATTTATCTGTAGATTCCTTCGCTTTTTTTGGTAATTGGCTACCATAATTTATCTAATAAGGAGTATATGTGCTGGATGTTTCGGTGTTGCCTATGTTTTTAGGGGCTTGTCTGTTATTGGCAGTATCGCCAGGACCTGATTTGTTATTATTAATGAGTTATTCATCAATTAAGGGGTTTAAAGCGGGCACTGCCATTGCCGGTGGTATATTTTTTAGCAGGGTTGCTGCAAAGTGTTTTAGTTGCGGTCGGGTTAGCTAAGCTGTTGCAGTTTGTTCCTGTTTTAGCTGTTATGATTAAGCTTGTTGGCGCGTTGTATTTATTATGGTTAGGGATAAAACTCATTAAAAATTGGCATAATGCTGGAATATCGTGCACAAACGTATCAAAGCATGCTGATAAAAGTATGAGGCAGCTATTTTTATTGGGCATGTTAAATAATCTATTGAACCCTAAAGCTCTGTTATTTTTTGCCTTATTTTTACCTCAATTCATCAATACTCAAGCACCGATATTGACGCAAATTATGTTATTAGGTGTATTACTTAGTATGGTTACGTTAATGATTAACGTAATGGTGAGCTGGATGGTGAGTATAGCCACTAGTCAATTTACAGCGAAGATAAAGCCAGGGCGTTATGTCGATGGTATTTTGGGTATATTGTTTGTTGGTTTGGCTGCTCGACTTGCTTTGAGTAAATAAATAATGGCAGTGTGCTACAACTGGCAAGGGGCTTTACAGTATGGTTACTAGTTTGGGGAATCAAAATCTCATTGATAACCAACTATGGCAGGTTTATTGTGATATTTACTTTTCTGGCTATTTGAGAAAGCAGCCTTTATTACATTCACTCAATAATAAAAAAGGGGCTGTTATCAGTATTTGGAATCCATTGGGTGGGTATTTTGGCCAACTAAAAAACAATCAATTAGGACGGGCTAAACGAGCGTTATTGAGACATGTTAATCACACACATTTTTTGCTGTGGGGTTGCTCTAAAGATTTCACTTATAGAGAGTTAAGTGTGTTTATAGAGGTTAATCAAAACGAAGCTCAACGGTTTGCAAAGTTAGCGCAACAATTGGCGTACTATTATATTGAAGATGGTATGCTGGTACTAAAAAGTACTTATCAAGTAAATACCCAGCAGGAGTTGGGGAGATTATTGAAACACATAATAACAAGACCGAATTCATTAGGTTTATCTAATTTAACCTCAGGTTTGGATAAGGGGTTTGGAATAGAAAATGAGGCTTAAAGGGAATAGTTGATGATAAGAATCATGACCAAGTCAGATTTTGTTGAGTTTTGGCCTACGTTTGAGGCCATCATTTTAGCGCAAGAAACTTACGCATTTTCACCGAACATGAATTGCGATGAGGCATTTTCGTTGTGGTGTGAAAGCGCATTAGTGGCCTTTGTTTTTGAAGAAAAAGGGAAAATATTAGGGACGTATTATTTGAAAGCCAATGGGATGGGCCCAAGCAGTCATATCAGTAATTGTGGTTATATGGTTAGTGCAGATGCTAGAGGTAAAGGGATCGCTAGACAAATGTGTATACACTCACAAGAGGTTGCGGTTGAAAAAGGCTTTAGTGCAATGCAATACAACTCAGTAGTGTCGTCAAATCAAGTGGCAATTACACTGTGGCAAAAGCTGGGGTATAACATTATTGGCACAATTCCAAATGGATATTGTCATGGTCAATTGGGGTATATCGACAGTTATATTATGTACAAACAATTATCAGCTGTATAAAGCGCAGTTCTTTATATAGATGACATAAAGGCCCCTAAGAGGCCTTTATGTCATTGCGTAAAGTATAGACCATTCTAGCGCTAACCGACTTATGTAAAGTAACGACATAGCGAGTTTTTTGCCTTGTTATTACACCACTTACTTTAAAATCGAGCTAAGAATTTATTCACTGACTCTAATTCCCTACGTTTCAGGGCGATACAGGTATGCACACTTTCACTCACTTTCTCTAAGCTACGTTGGTAACCAGGTACAGCAGACACTTTCTCTTTAAAAAATGCTTGGGTTGTTTTCAAATCATGTATTTCACACCCATTTCCGGTATAGCTAGGCAGTGTTGGTAACATGAAAGGTGGCATTTTTTTACTAAGGGCCGCATAGTTTTCATATATCCAAGTTCTGAAGTGCTTTTTCCGAGATTCAGTATAACCTTGGCCTGAAAATATAATCCTTAAATCTGACGGAGTGACTTTGTCAGTTAATGCATAATCAAGTACTTTGCTTTGCAGTGTTTTACTACCAAAATAACTGAGTGCAGCCAATAAGTGTGTGCGTGTTTGTGGCTCTTTAGTTGTCTCAAAAGCATTTTGGTATGCTTTGAGTAAATCGACATCGCCATGATAGGCCGCCAATTTTAAGAATGTACCCGCAAGATATGGATCCACTTTTGTCGAGTCTGTTAAATACAGCGCGGTTTGTTGTTGAGCTGTTGTGATTATGCTTTGATCTTTTCCATCAAATCCTTGTAGAGCGATAACAATGGCACGCAAACTTGAAATGGCGGGTATTTCTTGCGGTTTCGAGGTCAAGCCATATTGCGCAATGGCAGGCTGAATACTCCGGCGAATGAAACCAGGCCAAAACTCTTCATTTTGTTTCGTTTTAAAGGTACTTTTTTGCGCACGAAGTAGTCGAATCGCATTGCTTGCAACACGGGGGTGTTGGTCACTGGCAAATTGTTCTAATGCAGCCATAAGCTGCCCTGCATTAATTTTACCTGCATCAAGCAGCGCATCAGCTGCAGAAAGCAAGGCGAGCCTTTCTCTGTCCGATAAGGCACTTTTAGCATGTTTCAATAAAGTATTAAATTGTTGCTCTTCTAACATCCAGCGATAATAGCCTAATGCACCTTTATCTGGATAAATCCATTGTGGTTCGAAGTCTAATTGTACTCTTTGTGATTCTTTATTGAGCAATATTTGTGTAGAAGCCACTTTATCACCTTTACCATATTTGATGGTGACAGGGACATTCCATAGCTGCTTGGGCGCCTCTACGCCAGCATTGGCGAATCGTTGTTGTGATAATGTGAGCATTTTCCCGCTTTTAGTCACAGAAATGAGTGGGAATGACGACTGTTCTACAAATGAACTTAAAACACTTGCAACATCTTTGTTAGATGCGAGGCTTAGCTCTCGCCATAAGTCAGCAGCTTCAGCATTTTTGAAGGCATACTTTTTCATATAAGCACGCATTCCTTTTTGGAAAGCGTCGGCGCCAATCCAGTTTTCGATCATAGATAAGACGGCGCTCCCTTTACTGTACGCAAGGCCAAGCCCATCCATAATATCTGCTTCGGTTTTAATGGGTTTCCTGATCGGTTTAGTTGATAATTGTGCATCGAGTGCCATAACGTAATTTTGTGGCAAGTCTAAATGGCTGTTAAACTCAGGGTTGAGCTGTTGGGTCACTTTAGCAGCCATCCAACTCGCAAAAGCCTCATTAAGCCACAAGTCATTCCACCATTTCATGGTGACGAGATTGCCATACCATTGGTGTGCCAATTCATGCGCAATTACAGATACATTGGTTTGCTTTTGGCGACTCGTTGCGTTGTTAGGATCAACCAGCAGTATATCTTCACGGTATGTGACTAAACCTGAGTTTTCCATAGCACCAAAGGGGAATTCAGGTACCGCCACCGAATCTAATTTCTTATAAACGTAGGGAATACCAAAATAGTCTTCTAGTACCTTTAAGACTTTGGGCATATTGTCGATGGCGTAATCTGCGAGCGCGAGTTTACCTTGTGGCGTGATCACTTTCCCTGGAATTGGCATACCTGTGATGGCTTTTTCTTCAAAGGGTCCCACCGCCATAGCGACTAGGTAGCTAGGGATAGGGGGGGTTACGTCGAAAAAGTGTGTGGTATTGGTTTTGTTTTTCTGTGCTTCTATCAGCGGTGTATTGGCGTATACCTTTTGATCATTCGGCGCTGTGATGGTTAATTGAAACGGAATCTTATATTGCGGTTCATCAAACACAGGGAATGCACGGCGCGCATCACTCATTTCAAATTGTGTAAATAGATAGGCTTTACCTTGATCTATGGTTTTATATAAGCCAACGCTTTGCTGATTATATGGGGCATCAAAATTGATAGTGAGCGTGTATTTACCCGGTTGTAACTGTTGGTCACAGTGCAGTCTTACCTTGCCTGTTTTCAGCATGGTATTGGATAAATCACACTCTGTATTACCAATCATTTTTGCAAGTTTAATAGCATAATCTAGCCCATTAATTTCAATATAATGAGTTGCTTCTAGCACGCTTAGCTCTATGCGGCTGATACCACTAAAGGTATCTTTATTTGGGTCTAATGTGAGGTGTACTGATTGTGAGCTTGGCTTAGCGAGTGGTTCAATAATGTAATCATTGTCTTCACTGGCGTGTGCAGTCTGCATTGCTAAGCTAATAGCGAGGGCTAACAAGCGTTTATAAAACATGGTTGGGGGTCCTCAATTATTCATGTTATTCGGTTACCTGAATACAGGTCTAAATATAAAATTGTTATTACTACAGACTATCAGTTCACTCATAGACATGGAAGCGTATGGGTAATAGTCAGAGAGCTGTTTTTACTGACAGGCATGAAGTTAAGTAACCTCAGGCTTGGATAAGGGTTTTGGAATAGAAAATGTTTTGTAAGTAAACTTACGTCCAATTCAATGATGATATTTTGTTCAATATCAAGGCGCTTTTATGCAGTAATAGCGGGCTATTACAAATGAAAGCAACGCCGAGAGTGAGAAAAATAGCTTTATTGGGCAAATTCGCTTATTCAGAGCTGAGGTTAAGTAGTTGAAAGAACCATAGGTTAGTGATATTCGATAAGCTCGTCTAAATTAATGACATATCTCTTTAACAGGGTGGGTTAGTATGCGCTTGAAAGTGCGTTTGATTGCGGTGTTACTGTTTACTTCTTTACTGCCGTTATTAGTTGTATTTGTATTGAGCATTACGCAGAGCTCCGAACAAGCGCGTCGCTTAAGCATCCAAGGGGCGTTGGCGCAAGTAGGAAATGCCGCGGCGCTGTTTGAGCGATACTTTATTCAGCGTAAGTCAGAAATTGCGCTAATGGCGCGAGACCCTCGTATACAAAGCATGGATTTTGTCGCCATGCGACCTTTTTTGATTGAAGAAAAAAGTTTGCAAAACAATGTATATGAGAAGTTTATCGTCGGTACCAAAGACGGTAGTTTTCATAATACGGAGGGAGGAAACCCTCATCAAAATATGAAACGGACGTTTGATGATAGTCAACCCTATTCGATGCAAAAAACCATTAAGAAACGGGATTATTGGAAAACAACGGTAGGTGAGAACGTTGATAACAAAGCAATAACGTTCGTTTCAGATCCGATGATTTCTTACACCACCGGCGTTCGGCAAATTGTGGTGAGTGCGAGTATTTTAAATAAAGAGCAAAAGGTAGTTGGATTGCTAGGTGGCAGTATCCCATGGCGAGAAGTTGACCGATTGGTTTCATTGGTCCAATCACAAGTAATGACGCAGTTCGATAAAGAAGCACGTTTCATGTTGGTCTCGAATTATGGGTACTATATGTACCATTGGGATCCAAGTAAGGTGATACAACTTAAGCGTCATAATGATACTTGGGTATTAAATGAAATTGGAGAAAAAGTATCGGTAAGATTAAAAATAAATGAGGAGTCGAATGAAGCGATTAGGGCTTTGGGCCTAAAAATGCTCGCAGGTCACACTGGGGTTATTGAGCTTAATGATCCGGATAGTCATGAGCCACAACATGCATTTTTTGCCCAGATCCCAGCCGCTGGTTATAGCATAGCCGTGGCTGTACCCAATTCGGTTTTTTTCGGGCCTGTTCAAGAGTTGAAAGAGCTTCTATGTGGCACCTTCATTGTGGTGCTTGTCATAATAATAGGCTTGGCGATAAAGTTATCAGCACAGATTTATGCACCAATACATAACTTGATTATGGCGTCTAAAGCACTTTCTGGAGGAGACTTTACTTACAAGTTGTCGAACTATAGAGAGGATGAATTAGGAGAGCTGAGTCGTGCATTTATGAAAATGCGTGATCAAGTGCACATGCGCGAAAATGAGTTAGAAAAGCATGTGAAAGAACGTACCCTTGCATTTGAGCAGGCAACAGAAGAAGCACAGCATGCGGTACTGATTAAAAGTCGTTTTTTAGCCAATATGAGCCATGAAATTCGAACACCATTGAATGGCCTACTGGGTATGCTTGAGTTATTACAAATGCAATCGACGCTGAGTGCAGAACAAATAAAATTATTAAATATGGGGACTACCTCGGGGCAGCATTTGTTATCTTTAGTGAATGATATATTGGATATTTCTAAGTTAGAAGAGGGCCAAGTAGAACTCGTCATTGAAGATTTTTTTTTTTCAGACATGTTAGATGAAATTTTAGTCATGTTAGCACCTTCTGCAGATCAGAAGTCACTTGAATTGGTCGTTAATTGTGATGCAAGCGTACCAAGCGAGATAAAAACAGACAAAGTTCGATTAAAGCAAGTCTTGGTAAACGTGATCAACAATGGGATTAAATTTACATCACAGGGGAGCGTGGAAGTACAGATATCTGCCAGCCAAGAAGCGACTCAGTGGCGCTTGCAATTCCGTGTGATAGATACAGGGATAGGGATTAAACCAGAGCAATTAGAACGGATCTTCCAACCATTTCAACAAGCTGATGACAGCACAACTCGAAAGTTTGGTGGCACAGGACTTGGGCTGAGTATTTGTCGAGAATTGGTCACATTGTTGGGGGGCGAAATCGCTATTCAGTCACAATATAACAGTGGCACGCAAGTGACGTTTGACATTTCAGTGTTAGAAGGTGAAACGCGCATTAATAATGGCGTTTTATCCATTGCAGAGCAGCCTTTAGTAGGCAAAGTATTGGTTGCTGAGGACAACCCAATCAATCAGATGGTCATTAATGCAATGTTAAGTAAATTAGGGTTGGAGGTGTGTCTTGTTGAAGATGGAGGATTAGCGGTTGAACAACTGGAATTGGAAGCTTTTGATTTGATTTTGATGGATATGCATATGCCTAATTTAGATGGTATTGAGGCAACAAAACAGATCCGTCGAAGTCAAAAATGGCGAGGTCTCCCGATAATAGCCACCACAGCAAACGTTTTACCGCAAGATATAGCACTATGCTATAGCGCAGGAATGGATGATCATTTAGGTAAGCCATTACAAATCAATGAACTACGGAAGACGCTGGTCCGTTGGCTTCCTAAGTAGTAAAAACCTTTATATATTAATTGCTTTTAACCTAGAACAGCGTATGTGGGTTGAGTGGTTGTAATTAACCTCAGCTCTGGATAAGCGCATTTGCCCAATAAAGCTATTTTTCTCACTCTCGGCGTTGCTTTCATTTGTAATAGCCCGCTATTACTGCATAAAAGCGCCTTGATATTGAACAAAATATTATCATTGGATTGTACGTAAGTTTGTTTTCAAAATGTTTCCTATTCCAAAACAGTTATCCAAACCTGAGGTTAATTAGGTTGCTTTAGGGGTGATCCCTTTTTCTTCATTATGCATAATTTTTGCACATTTACTTTCTAAATTCCCCATTATGGTTGTGGCAATTGCGGTACTTTTTGCCAACACTTACTTGATAGATATGACAGAGAGCACATTATGACAAAGCAAACCCTTCTAAGTTTGATATTTTTCTGTGCGAGCGTATTAGGTGGCTGTGGTGGGGGAAGTGACGGCTCCGGATCAACGCCAGTTCCAGGTGATACGGGAAGTGTGGTTAATAATACGGCCCCTGCTGCGGGGGCGGACCAGTTTGTGTCCGTAGGTGAGCAAGTAACACTTAATGGTTCACAGAGTTCTGATGTTGATGGTGATACTTTGTCATTTAACTGGAGAATTATGAGCCAGCCTAGTACTAGCCAAGCGAGTTTGGACAGTTCGGCACAAAGCTTGGTTACTTTTTCCCCCGATGTTGCGGGTACTTACATACTGGGTCTTATTGTGAATGATGGCTCGGTTGACTCTGCGCAAGACACGGTGACTGTGAGTGCGGAACTGGTAAACCAAGCCCCAGTGGCGAATGCGGGGAGTGATCAAGAAGTCACATTGGGCCAGTTGGTGATGTTGTCGGGTTCTGCAAGTGTAGACCCTGACGGGACAGAGCTACGCTATCAATGGACATTTTTATCTAGGCCAACAGGAAGTTCTGTCACCTTGGTTAATGCTGAAACAATTCGCAGCGAGTTTACAGCCGATGTTGCTGGTAGCTATTTAGTTGGGCTGATTGTTAATGATGGCCTTATTGATTCGGCGCAAGATAGTGTCTCGATTACAGTGATGCCTGCGGTCATAAATCAACCACCAATTGCGAATGCGGGCGTTGACCAACAAGTTCCGTTGGGTCAGTTAGTTTCTTTATCAGACATTGCGAGTCAAGACCCTGATGGGGATCAATTAACGTATAACTGGGTGTTTGTGACTAAACCCGATGGCAGTAATGCCGTGCTTTCTGACGCTCAGACGGTCAATGCACAATTTAATACAGATGTAGCGGGGAGTTATCAAGTTGGCTTAATTGTGAATGACGGTCAAGTTGACTCGATGCAAGATATTGCGGTTATTACGGTGTCGGCAGGAGATACCAATCAAGCTCCGGTAGCAAACGCGGGTAATGATCAATCAATTACGGTTTCAGAGGTTGTCATGCTTTCAGGGTCACTGAGTAGCGATCCTGACAACGATACGCTGAGTTATCTGTGGAACATTGTTAGTAAACCAGCACAAAGTAGCACGGTGCTCTCTAATACGACTTCTCAATCAGTCCAAATTACGCCAGATTTGGCGGGCACATAGCAAGTTTCTCTCGTTGTGAATGATGGAAAGTTAAACTCTATCGCGGATATAGTCGTTATTACTGCACAGGCTCAACTCCCAGTTGCTCATGCCGGTGCAGATCAGGACGTCACTGTGGGGGATTTTGTAACGTTGGATGGCGCTCAGAGTACGGGAACTGATTTGACGTACCAGTGGCAGATTGTGAATAAGCCGGATAATAGTATGGTTGAGTTAAATAGCGCGGATCAGGTCAGTATCGAGTTCAATGCTGATATTAGTGGGACCTTTGAACTGAGCTTAACGGTCGTTGCAGGGGGGAGCGTATCAACGGCGGATATTGTGAAAGTAACGGCCAGCAATACGAACGTTAATATTACGGACAAAATTTTTACCAATGAAGCGGTAAGTTGCCGGAACTATGAGGGCAGTTACTTTTCGAATGTGACGGATATAAAAAGGTCGGCAGATTTCACTGGTGATGTGGTAATGAGTGTGGGTAATACAACATGCACCATCACAATGAATGCCATTCCTAATCATGACTTTAATGATAATACTGCGTCTTTTGCGACAGACACATCCGCACAAAATCTAGTGTACACTTTACCAATTACGGCGAGTCCAGCTGCGACGATTACACCGCAAGGGATTGGGATCACGGAGGGCATATTACTTAATGGTGTGACCTTGGATTTGTTGCCGGCTGCTTGTTATGGCGTAGGCAATGAGCCAATTGGTAGAGAAAAAATAGGTTGTGGTGCAGATCAAAATGATAATCCATGGCGTTATGACCCAATGTCACCCTTAAGTACCTTTGGGACTGATGTCCACAATGCGCATACTCAACCATCAGGAAAATATCACTATCATGGCAACCCTGTTGCGATGTTCATTCAAACATGTGGCAGCAGAGCATCAGCAGTAATTGGGTTTGCAGCCGATGGTTATCCGATATATGGTAGCTGTTTCAAAGACCCGGCTACCGGCAATATTCGAAAAGCAATGTCTAGTTATGTTTTAAAAAATAGTGGCGGGGTACGTCAAGCCGTGACTGGCTATACGACTCCTGTCGGTGGCACAGGTGCCGTCGCGAGTAATAATTACGATGGGCAATTTAGAGGTGATTGGGAGTATCAAGTAAATGCGGGTGATCTTGATGAGTGTAACGGTATGAGTATTGATGGGCAGTATGGTTACTATGTGACCAATGCATTCCCATGGGTGCTGGGTTGCTTCAAGGGCAGTTTAGACAGCAGTTTTACAAGGCCTCAAAATTTAGAGAGGCGCAGTCATAGCCATGATGACAGTGCTGAACATCACCATTAGATAATTGCGCTAAACAATGGAGCTGGTGCAACAGATATGCGCAGTTGCACCAGTCTATTTTCGTACCGTTTTTTATATATTGCACAAAATAGTGCCATGACTAGATCAATGACGCAATCACGTGGGTCATAGCACACTTTTCTCGCTACTTTCGCTTCGCTATGAATGTGTTACTGTAATGTAATTCAAATATTGTGCATATCATAGAGCACTATAATTTGTCATAAATCTGGCACCAATTTGCCACGATTTATTAGCCTAATTGTCTTTTTTTCCTTCTATAGTGGTGTCTCTAAAACCGATAAAAGAGAAGGGATTATGAAAACAAAACTACTGCAATTGGCTGTTTTATGCGGTACTTCTGTATTATTTACAGGGTGTTCAGGCTCAGATAATAACCATGAAATAAATGCACCAGTGCCAACCCCAGTACAAGGCACGCAAATAGAGCTGCGTTTATTAGAAACCACGGACTTACACGCGAATTTACTTAACTATAATTACTTTGCAGACAAGCAAGATGATAAAGTAGGTTTGGTAAAAACGGCTGCTTTAATTCATCAAGCCCGAGAGCAGGCGACCAACTCGGTATTGGTTGATAACGGCGATTTAATTCAGGGTAGTCCGCTTGGCGATTATATGGCGAAGGTTAAAAGCTTGCAGGCAGGTGATGTGCACCCTGTCTATAAAGCGATGAACACGTTAAATTATGACGTAGCTAATATTGGTAATCATGAATTCAATTTTGGCATCGACTTTTTAAAAGAAGCAATCAATGATGCTAATTTTCCCTATATTTCCGCCAATGTTTTCATCGATGACGGTGATGCTGACGAGCACAATGACGAGCCACTTTTCTCCCCTTATTTAATTCAAGAAAAAACATTTAAAGATACTGAGGGTAATAGTCACACTGTCAATGTTGGTTTTATTGGGTTTGTACCGCCACAGATCATGCAGTGGGATAAAGCAAATCTAGAAGGTAAAGTGATTGCCAAAGATATTGTTGCGATGGCCAATAAGTATGTACCTCAAATGAAGTTAGAGGGGGCAGATATTGTGATTGCCATTCCACATTCAGGTTTGGATATCGCCGAGCATAAAACCATGGAAGAAAATGCGAGTTATCACTTATCTAAGGTGGCAGGTATTGACGCGATATTATTTGGTCATGCACATGCCAATTTCCCAGGTAGCCGTTATGAGGGGATGAGTGACAAAGGCATAGATATAGAAAAAGGGACTGTAAATGGTGTTGCAGCGGTTATGCCTGGGTTTTGGGGTAATCACCTTGGCGTAATAGATTTGACGTTGCAATATGATGATGGTCAATGGCAAGTGAGTGATTCACAGTCATCACTTAAAGCGATTTATGAGACAGATGATAATCGTCAAACTATCGCATTGGTTGAGAATGATCCTGAAGTTGAAGCCGCAGTGACTCACGAACACGCCGAAACTCGAAGCTGGGTTAATGAACCATTTGCCAAAGTAACGGGACCTGTAAATAGTTTTTTTGCATTAGTAAACGATGATCCATCAATACAAATTGTAACGGATGCGCAGACTTGGTACACACAAAAAATAGTTCAGGGCACAGAGCTTGCCGAATTACCTATTTTATCCGCAGGAGCGCCGTTTCGAGCTGGGCGTGGTGGCGCAGATGACTATACATCCATTGCCCAAGGGGACATTGCATATCGCAATGTTGCAGACCTATATATTTATCCAAATGTGCTTAAGGTACTGAAGCTTAGTGGCCAAGAAGTTAAAGAATGGCTGGAAATGTCGGCCGGACAATTTAATCAAATTGATGTGCACAGTACCACGACACAAGTATTGATTAACCCAGCGTTTCCCTCGTATAACTTTGATGTGATCGATGGGGTAACTTATAAAATTGATGTTGCACAACCCGCTAGGTATAACAGCAAAGGAGTGAAAGTATCCGATGGTGAGCGTATTGTGTCGTTACAATATCAAGGCAAACCAGTAACCGCTACGCAGCAGTTTTTGGTCGCAACTAATAACTACAGAGCCTCTGGTGGCGGTAATTTCCCTAATATTGCGGCTGATAAAATTGTCATTGATTCACCCAATGAAAACCGTCAGGTTGTTGCTGATTATATTGCTTACCAGAGTCAGAAGAATGCTGGAAAAGGACTTGATCCATCGGCGGATATGAACTGGGAGTTTGCCCCAAACAGCCACAGTGACATTCAGTTTTTTAGTTCAAACAGTTTAGATGCAAAAGCTTATAGTAATCAATTTGGGCATATTCAAGCTTTGAATGAGACCAATGAAGACGGTTTTGCACTTTATAAACTTGATTTAACCCAACCTAATAATTAGCCCTTATTTTAAGAGCAGATTCAGTATCTGCTCTTATTTTAATCGTACCGGATGAAGTCGGTATGACAGGTATTTTCATTACATAACACACTCAACGGGAATTGAAGAATGATTAGTATGAATAAAACGACGTTGGCGATGATGTTGACTGTAGGTTTGTTTTCATCAATGAGCAGCGTACAGGCAGCAGCATATGACTGGAACAAAACAGCACCAGTAAAAACACCATCCGCGCATACCAATAATGGTAAAACCATATATTTCGATGTATCTCATGGCGGCGTTGAAGGCAACGCAGACTGGGTGATTGATGGGGCTTTTTCTGACTTTGCAGACGCATTAGTGCAACAAGGCTATACCGTTAAAGAGTATCGTGGCATCGATTTAAATAATGATGGTGTGATCCGCTTTCATGATGATAGAAGTAACAATAATACGCAAAATGAGGCGGTTATTACTTTTGACGCAATAAAAAATTCTGATGTGTTCGTTTTAGCAGAAACCAATAGACCATTTACTATGGCTGAGCAAGCAGCACTAGAGCAATATGTTGCTGCGGGTAAAGGTGTGTTTTTTGTTGCGGATCATTACGATGCAGATCGTAACCTTAATACATGGGATGCAACAGAGGTTTTCAATGGTTACAACCGCTCTGATTTAAGCAAATATAACTTGGGTGGAGAATATGGTGATTGGCGTAATCCTAAATCAGCAAATGCGGGTTGGTTAGTTGAAAACTTTGGGATCCGGTTTCGGTTTAATGGCGTCGACTACAAGCAAGGTGTCAGTGGTGTTGAGCCAAGTACACAAACAGAGGGGATCACACAAGGAGTGCAACCTATTCTAATGGCGGCTGGGGCTACATTGGCGGTTGTTGATCCACAAAAAGCGAAGGGGTTGGTGTATTTCTCAGAATCAGATAATCCAGTTAAATGGAGACATGCAAAGGATCAAGGGTTGTACTTTGGTGGTAAAGCGGAAGGTCCTTACGTCGCCATTGCGAAATCGGGGGCGGGTAAAGCAGCGTTCATTGGAGATTCGTCTCCTATCGAAGATGCAAGCCCGAAATACCGTCGCCAGGATACTGGCAATAGTAAAAAGACCTACCCAGGTTGGACGGATGCAGGTAATGCAGCAACACTTGCTGTGAATATTATTAATTGGTTAGCAACACCTGAAAGTTACCAATATTTTGATAATAATAATGGCCATAAAAGTGGCTTTGTAACACCAACCCCAATGGCACCGCAAGAAATGGCAGATCCAAATAATGGCCAGCCATGGGGGACGCCTGCTAGTGGGTTTAATCCTTGGAATACTGATACCTATAAATATAATTCGTTTAATGCGCCTAATGGTGATTCACAAACGAACCCAGACCCTGATCCAGACCCGACACCAACCCCAGGTGGCACCCTATCGGTAGTTGAAGCATTAGCCGCAACGCAAGGTGAAGCGTTGGTTGTGATGGGTAAAGTAACGGCAGCTGTAAACGGTATTTATGGGTTAGAGCTTAGTGATGTAAATTCACCTTCAAAACATATTTTTGTGAAGCTTGAAAGTAGCCAACGCGCTGATTTCAATCCTCAATTAAATCCTGCGATTTTGAATAAGAATATTATCGTTACGGGCAAACGCAATAGTTATATGGGTGAAGCGGGAGTTCGCTATGTCAGTGATATTCAAATTGCACCTACAGCTTTATCAATCGAACAAGCATTGAATACCGCGCAGGGGGAGTCTTTTGAAATAATAGGTCGTGTTAAGTCTGGCCTAAATGGTATTTATGCATTGGTGTTAGAGGACATTAATGATGCCAGCTTTACCATTAATGTGAAGTTAGAAAGTGATCAGCGAAACCAGTTTAGTCCACAATTAAATCCGGAATTGCTTAATGCAATTATGGTTGTTAACGGTGTGCGCGACAGTTATATGAGTCAAGCGGGTGTACGTCAAGTTTCTAAATTACGTATCACCGATGATGCGGGTAGTGACCCTGTAAGCGGTTCTGGTATGTCTGTGAGTGAGGTTTTAGCGTTGGCCAATGGTGAGCCTGTCACTGTGGAAGGTAAAATAACACGTGGCGTCAATGGCAAGTATGCACTTGAGCTGACAGATGACACTAACAATAGTGAATCGTTGTACATCAAACTAGAATCATCCCAACGCACTATGTATAGCCCATTACTCAATGTGGCTTTAATCGGAAAACGGTTACGTGTTGAGGGGATTAAGAACAACTACATGAGTCACCCTGGTGTTCGTAACGTAAGTCAGTTGATGCTCATTGACTAACGTTGCCTGTATTTAAAGGGTTTATTGTAAATCTTATTGTGAAACAAAAGACAGAACTGTAATTGGTTCTGTCTTTTTATTTAGCTAACGTATTGAAATGACCTATTTACGGCGACGTAATAGTCCCGCCCCGGCAAATAACAATGCAAACCAACCCATTGAACCTGAGGAGTTACTATTGCTATCAGGTAATTTAGGGGGAGTGACAACTGGTGGGGTGACAACTGGTGGGGTGACAACTGGTGGGGTGACAACCGGCGGTGTTTCATTTGTTACATTGACCGTAGTTGCTGTTTTCACGTGCTCCGAACCGTCACTGACCGTTAATTCAAACTTCAGTGCTGTGTCTTCAGTAATACTAGGTGGTGTAACTGTCAGTGTTGCAGAGTCGTTACCTGCAAGCGTTGCACTTGGGCCTTCAATTTGCGTCCATGTGTAGGTAAGCGAATCGTTATTTCGATCTGTTGCGCTTGCGGTAATCGTGGCAGTTGCAGATTCATTGACATCGATTGAGTCAGGCGCTGACAACATTGGTGCAACATTGTCACACGTATTCACATCACCGGCCACAGTTGAATGAAATTGCGATGACGCAACATTTTCAAATTTTACTTGGTCAATGAACCAACCAGTTTCGGCTGTGCCACCATCTGCGGAAATGCGGAATCTAAATTTTACCGTTTGGCCATTTAAGTGATCACCAAAACTCACTTTTTCCATATTCCCTGTGCTTTGTGATGTGAAATTTGAGCCTGTAAATGCAGGACGGTTTTGGAGTGCTTGTTGCGGATTTTCAATTAATGCGGTGGTGTTATAGCCTGTATCGAAAGTCCCACCTGCAATAGTTGAAGTCACATCCACCCAATTACCATTGTTAATACTGATTTCAAGTACACCACCATCCCAATTATCTTCTAATAGATATAAATGCCAGAAGCTGATGGAGAAATCATTACCAAAACCGACTTCAAAGTTTTTACTTTCAACGGTAACGTCCGATTCGAACCCATTGTTGCGTAAGAACATCGTTTGTTCGCCAAATTCAACGTCTGGGTTACCGGATGAGAAGAAAGCAGTATTGCTGGTGTTAAAGTTTTGTGTGCCTTTGGCTAAGTCGCCACCAGTCATCACATTCTCTTTAAAGTCAGCAAAGAGGTTATATCCTTCCATATCGACTAATGCTGAAGTGCCTTGGTGCGCTTTTACTTTGAAGTCATAGTTGACCGTTGATGACACTGCCATCTTAGTCTCGCCAACCACTTCTTCACCTTCAAAAGTGACTTCAAATGTTAGGTTCTCAGCGGTGCCAGCCTCATTGAGTGTCACCATCAATGGCACACTTGTGGCTGAGGTAAATGGTGCTAAAGCATCAAACGTGATCATACCGTCATTCTCAAGTGTCACGTTGTGACCACTGGTCACGACCACTTTAGCTGAAATACTATTTAATGTTGCATCACCTGCATTCTTAACTGACACGGATAGAGTCCCAGTTTCACCTTTATCCAGGATCTCGTCATTTGAACAGTAACCTAGTTCGACGCCATTATAGTTTGTATTCAAGGATACAGAGGTTGCTTGGAAAGCTGATAATGTTGTTTTGTTCGATTCAATAACACCTGAATTATCATCGCTATTACGCGGGGGCGCAATGGATCCTAAGCCAAGCCCTCGGTCTGCGAACGCTTTTAAGGCAATGGTGAAATCTTCCATATCTGTGGCATACACCGATGCTAAGATTGCATCACGTGCTTCAACATAAGTTGGAGAAATTGGGGTTGCCTTATAACCTGATATTAAATATGTCGCCATTCTGTCTTGTGCTTCTTGGAAGCCATGCTTGTTTATCAAGCCAACATATACGTTCCATAGCATGTTTGCCCATACTTCACCTGCTGCGTGAGGTGAGCCGCCATTCGTTGGTGGGAGGCCATCTACTTCAGCCCCACTGGTAATGTGCTTAAATGTAAGTGGGTTAACCGACATATCTGTAGAATACGGTGCACGACGAATACCGGTTGTGAAGTTCTCAACAAACGTGCCTGTCGCATAAGGTAATTGGAACTGATCGTTGCCTGCAATGGTTAAATCAGACTCTAGAGCAATGAACATTAAGGAATGGAAGTCCCCCCAGCCTTCACCCATCGCACGGCCTTGAAAGTTATTTAAACCAGCACCATTACCTACAAGACGATTCGAAATATAGTGACCCCATTCATGCGCAATAATACCATTATCAAACGTGGAGTCTTTTAACGGGAAGGTGCTCATTAAGTTTACGGTGACCATTTCACCGCTGTCCATTAGGTCGTAAATTTTCTTTCCGTCTTGGAAGCTTAAGCCCATAGATACAACGGTTACGCTGTCATCGGTGCCACCCATAGGTGCCGGTGTGCCGTCATCCACATTATTGATGATGATAACGCCTATTGCTCCAGCTTCTTGTGCGTGTTTAGCTTTCGCTGTAAATGCACATCCTCCTCGGTCTATTAAAGCGATTTTTCCAGCGAGTTCAGCACCATTGGTTGCAGGTTCACAGCCATCTGTTGCGGTATCAGTACTATCATTCAGTCTTACTGTCATACCTGACAAGTCATATTGTACAGGTCCAAATGAAGCAACTTTTGAAGATTGCAGTAGTCCTACTTGCGAGTGAGATGTGACAGTCACCGCAAAATCAGTACCGACAATAGCATCTTTGCTATTCCATAAATATTGTTGCATACGTGGGCTTCTGCCGTCAGCAGGGGTAGACATATTCGCGTTGTTTAAGCCGGAATAATCTTGTGCCTGTACATGCAAAGGGTCATTTTCTTCCCCGCCTCGTCCATAATTAGATAATTGCGCATTACCGGAAGCTTCATCAAACCCATAATCATAGAAAAAGTCGTGTAAGAAGTTATTCATGTAAAACAAATTGACGATCGCTGACTTGCGATTATTCAAGCTTGTTGGAGATTGGCTAACTTCATATGGGTAATCGAAGGTATTTGCAGATGTAAGCTCTGCACTGAAATCACCTTCGGTAAAACCATCCGGTGCAACAACATCAGCATAAGCAAATACATTGTTTCCTGATGTCATGGTTGCATCTTCAGCAAGCCATGGGTCTTGTGTGCTGATTTTTGAATAATGCGAAAGGGTAACGAGCGGCGCAGCTTCAATTTCAGTTTTGTCAGGGCCTGTATCTAGTTTTGGGAGCACATCGCCATGTGGACCTTCCATGGGATAGCCGTTTTGGTTTGCATACACGCGATATGTATAATCATTACTATGCGCGATTAAGTTGTTTTTGAATAATACCTTGCCGGAGTTTGATGCGATCACATACCCATAGGCCTCGGACTCAACACTATTTTTTGGCGCGACTTCTACCTCAACATAGTATGCAGCGACTAATTGTGTTCCATCGTCAAAGAATACTTTTTTAGCACGAGGCGAAAATGCATTGACAGTACCCGAGGCATCTTGCGCTGTAAATGACGTGAATTGACCTTCGAGCTTCTCGTTACTTAGTTGCAGGTCGTTGGTCTCTGCGCCAATATTTTTAGCGGCAATACCAATTGCTTTTGCAGCACTACCAAAATGAGTGAAAGCGGGGTTGGTTGAATTGGCAGCTTTAGCATGTGATACAAAACCTGATGAAGCGACAAGATTGTACTCTTTGTCTATCATCACGTTGTACTCACGGTTGAAGACTTCTATGCCCCCAACAAGCTGTTTATACTTTGCTATGGCAGGGCCGCGCTTTGATTCGTGTAAGTTTGTTAATTGCGCCCCATCTAAAATAGCTGACTTACTGGTTTTTAATCCTGTCAGCTGTTGTAAGTAATGATCAGCTACAAATTCATTTCGCTGTTCAACGGCAATGTTTGATAGGTTAGGCGTTGTATGTGCTTTGCTAGCCCACACAAAGGTGGCTTTACCGAGTTCTTTGTCATAGTGGCTAGTCATACCTGAAACAGTGGCCTGTGCTGCAAGAGCTTGTTGTTGCGCTTTTACCTGGTCAGCTTGACTGCTGGTATTGATTTGCGCTTGATCTATTAGCCCTGACTGTGCATTGTAAGTTAATGCTGAAGCCGTATTGGTACCTAAAATTGTAACCATCGAGGCTGCAATTAAAGTTATTTTTGGTATGTTATTCATTATTTACCCTGTTTTATTGTTATAAAGACGTTTATTAAAATGAATTCTTTTTAACGTTATTTCAAAGTTTTTTTTACTTTCAAGGTGGTTTTTTAGCTTATGAGCATTTATTCCAATACTTTATTACTTACTTTAATGTTTATGTTGATGCTTGTGTCGGGATGTTCAACGTTTGTTTATGATCAACCTGCGGAGGTAAAAGTCAGGCAAGAAAAGTCCAATGATTTGGCGAAGCAATCGCACATTGAAGGCGATGCTTACAGTGCAAAAATTAAAAATAGTGAGAGCACTTTGGTACGTCATGTCCAAGTTACGCCGTCAGATAGAATCAAGCTTAAAGGGCATACAATTAAAAAGGGCGATCGAGTTTACAATGTTACAACGGGTCAAATCGGTACTGTCACGGGGGAATTTTTGGTTGAGCTATACGGTTCACAACAAGCACCAGACATAAAGCAATTCGTTAAGCAGCCAGTGACAGGTGCTATCGTACGTTATAAAGTGATATCAACAGACGTTGATTTATTAAGTCGGCTTGAATCACTTCGAGGTTCTGAGGCGGTCAAAAGTGTTGAATTACAAATCTTTTACAATGGCAAAGTTAATAATGAGTATTAGTCTATAAACGTGGCGAGTTAGCGGAATAGCCATGTGTGGCGGGGTTATAGATATCACTGTTTTGGTATAACAGTTAAAGAGCGCCGTTGATGCTTTGTGGTGCTCTTTAATGATGTTTTTTAACGACTTTATTTAAGGTAGGTGGCGAACGCGATTATGGTATTTGCTGTAAGAAATTTAACTTATGAGTCGTTTTCGAAGGGATGAATTCAGTGACCTCGTAGGTCGCCAATTTGTGCTGCTGGAATGGATCGTCTTTTAACGCTTCTTCTATCTCTATCGTTTGGGTTGTATTAGCAATAATAATGCCCCCCGTTCTTGGTTGTTTTCTACCAGAGATGAGAAATAGGCCGCTTTCATAGTATTTATCT
Source organism: Pseudoalteromonas sp. MMG012 (assembly GCF_018100875.1). Lineage (NCBI taxonomy): Bacteria > Pseudomonadati > Pseudomonadota > Gammaproteobacteria > Alteromonadales > Pseudoalteromonadaceae > Pseudoalteromonas > Pseudoalteromonas sp. MMG012. The sequence goes on along the minus strand of NZ_JAGJEF010000007.1, from coordinate 65,369 downwards.
AAAAATAGTAAGTGTGCCGCTAAGTGTTTTTCAACTTCATGCAATGGGACTAAATAAGTCATCGAAATAATAAACATCGTGATCCTTATGAATAGTTAAAACATTATATTAACTATAAATATGCGATTTTTAACAGCGCTTTTGTACATTACGATTGCGTATTAAAGTAATCGTAAACCGTGTATAAGTTATACCCACGCAGTGAGTCCTGTTATTAACATACTAAGCAGTCCAACTAACCCTAATCCGAATGCACAACTGCGCGCAAGTTGCAGGTTCATATAATAGAAACTCATATGCGCAAGCCGAGCAATGCCATAAAGTCCAGATGAAAAAGCCAACCAATCGGGGGGGCTTTGTGATAGGAGCCCGAAAAGTAACAGTAGTATATAAATGGCGATACTTTCATTGGTATTTGCATGTGCTCTGGTTGCACGAAATACAAAGTTTTGATGATCTGATTTAATCGGGTGACCCGCTTGGTGCTTGTTAAAAAACAACACTATGTCGGCAATGATCAACTGCAGTAAAAAAAGTGTTGCTATCAATCCGCAAATTAAAATTGAAGTGTGATAGGTGATAAATATATCTGCCATAATACAAAAAACTCCTGTTATCTTGGTCTATGTCGAGTGCTATTTATCCTACCAATACGGCAATAGATTGCTATCTATTTATCTTTATTCATCAATAAATTGCCATGTATTCGCACCATCGAAGTGACGTACTCTAATTTGCTTTAAAAGCTCAGGTTTTATCATTTTGAAATTCATGGCCATGCGTTGTGTATTTCCCATATCGGTTGGTGTGTAATGGGTTGTGCACCCACACAAAGCACAGTGATGAAATTCAATACACTGATCCCCGTGGCAATAGCTGATAGGCGCTGAGCGGTGAAAACTGACAGACACATTGTTGGGGTGGGTGTATCCCCACAGAGCACCAAGTCTATGACAAATACTGCAATTGCAGCTCGTAAGCGAATCAATTGAAGCATCAAATGTAACGTTAATATTACCGCAATGACAGCTTGCTGAAAAAGTCATGGTGTTCCTTACTTTGAGAAATTAATGACGGGCAACACTTCGGGTAGCTCGTTATCGAGCATGGTCAACACGCTTTGGTAACCATGCATTGGTTGCCACTGTAACACAGTTTGCGCCAATGCTGAATCATAGACCCTGTCGAGTGAACAAGGCATAGACCACTGACGTCGTCTAAACTCTGTTGCTAAGTCGGGCATTTTTTCATGAATAAGAGTGCCTGGATCCGTATAGAGCATTACACAATCTTTCGGCGTAAAGGGAGTTGAACCCGATATAATGTATGTTTTAAAACCCGGTAGGCGCAATTCAACGGCACAGGCATGCGCTTGTGCAACATCCCGTACGTCTATGCCACGAGTTGATCTGTATATACTCATTAAGTCTGCTGTCTCGGGGAAGCATCGAGATATTCTCAGCACAGTAACCGGTAGGTTAAATAAATGAGAGAGTTGCGCTAATTTTTTTTCAGCGGCTATTTTTGAAGTATGGTAGATGCTTTTCGGTTGCGCAGTAATGGTTTCGTCAATCCAACTCGCTTGATTCTCTTGGGTTGAAGCAAAGCCATATAATGCGGTGGTGCTGGTAAAGATAAAGTGCCGTAGGCCTTGTTTTATACCTTCCAAAGCTAATTGCTCAGTTGCCATAATATTAATAGAATTAAAATCTTCATCAGCAGCAATATTCACATGTGGAGCATGTAAGGCCGCACAATGTATCACCACATCAATATTGATTAATGCATGGCGAATCCGTGCCAAATCACGGATATCAGCAACTATATCAACCGTCGAACACGGTGTGATATCTACTCCAATAACATGGTGCAGCTGCATCAGTTTAATGTAAATAGCACGCCCAACGCGTCCAGCAGAACCCGTGATGAGTATTTTCAAGTTATCTCCTAAATATGAGTGCAAAGCATAATATGAATGAAGCAAGGTTTTTTACCTGTACAGCATATTGAAGCTTACACCGTGAAATTTGAAGGCATTATATGCTGTCAGTCAGCATCGTACTATGTATTCCATCAACTCCCCTTCGACGAAAAAGTAAATTTCGGTGTATTTCCTTGTGCTTTGTCTCTTTACTCAAAACGGCGTCTTAGAAGTTTTTAGTGTTACGGAGAATGTATTTCTCACTGTTTTAAAATCATAATTATTATTCGTAATATGTACTGTGGCGACTATTCTTTAATGAAAAAAGGAGCAAAGTTATGAATTGGTATGTGATTGCTTTTAGTTTTTTTATGAGTGCGCAAGTATATGCAAAGTGTGTCAGCGAAGCGTATCGACATTTTGATTTTTGGGTCGGTGATTGGCAAGTAAAGACGCCGGATGGGAAAATTGCAGGACGTAATGTAATCACGATTGACTATGAGGGATGTGTGATTAAAGAGCGCTATAAGGGGTTGTCGGGATATCGTGGGGAAAGTGTGAGTTTGTATGATGTTACGCGCAATTTTTGGCACCAGACTTGGGTTGATAACACGGGACTATTGCTTCAACTAGGAGGAGGCTTGCAAGGCAATAAAATGGTACTTACAGGAACTTCTTTTGATAGAGAAGGTAACTTGCTAGATGAAAGGATAACATGGACCCCTAATGCAGACGGAACAGTACGTCAGGTATGGCGTACCAGATCGCAAGATCAAAAATGGCAAACCATATTTGATGGTTTATATATTAAGAAAAAATAGCACTTTGCCACTAATCTTTTGTTTTATATTTGCTTTTAATACGAGATAGTTGACGAAAACCAATACTGTATATTGGTGATGATGCAATTAGATATCGTAAACCCCCTTTACAATAATTCAGTGGTGAATGTGTGGGTAATCGCGACAAAAAAGAGTAAGGCTGGTTGTGTCTGTGGCATTTTTTAGCGTTTATTGATATGAGCCCTAACCTAGCCTCTAATTTACGTGTTTTATTAAATTCAATATCTTTAATTAACGGTGAAACACTCAATAATTTAAAGACTTATATATTTTGGGATACTGTGAAATACTGATAGTCTGCAGTGTTTTTAAATGTGTATCGGATATGATAAAAAACGTATTTAACCTCAGGTTTGGAGAAGGGTTTTGGAATAGAAAATGTTTTGCAAACAAACTTACGTACAATCCAATGATGCTATTTTGTTCAATATCAAGGCGCTTATATACAGTAATAGCGGGCTATTACAAATGAAAGCAACGCCGAGAGTGAGAAAAATAGCTTTATTGGGCAAATTCGCTTATCCAGAGCTGAGGTTATTTAGATTATGGACTCGATGTATCGGTGTAAGCTGTGTGTTGTGTACCGTGCTTGTTGAAGCCAGAACCGTGGATATGAGCGCTTCATTTCCTTCATTACATATCTCTCAACAAGCTACTAATAATCAGCATGGCGTATCGGGCTTAGATAATCCTCGGAAAATTGCAACCTCTCGCGATAAGAAATCCATCTTTGTAGTGAGTGGAGATGATGATGCATTATCTGTATTCCAGTTAGACAGTGATGAACAGCTGTATTTCAAACAAACATTTAAAAATATTGATAATAATAGATATAAATTGGCAGGGGCATCTGACGTTATTGCACTTGATAATGGCAAGTGGTTAATCACTGCTAGTTTTTACGATGGCGCACTGTCACTTTTTAGCAAAGTTGAGCAAGGTGGTTATCAATTTGTTCATTCATTAAGTGATGATTTATCAGCAAAACGCATATTCAAAGACCCGACGCCCGTTGGTGAACTGGATAACTTAAAGCTACTTGCACCATGGAGTATACTTAAGCTTGATGAGCAGCATTTTGTGGTAGCCAGTTACAAAAGTGACGCAGTCCGTTTCTTTAAGTTATCCAATGGATGAATTGTAACGAATGAACCCGCCAATAAAGGGGTCAGTAAGCAACAGTTCGGTTCACCCGTCGCTGTGCAACCAATAATGAACAAAGAGACAGGACAGAATAAGCTCATTGTGGCTGGTTTTAACGACTCTACACTGACCTTATTAGATAAAGGTGATACATAATATTATGCTGTGAGCCAGCGTATAAGTTTAAAAGAGTATGGATGTTTAAATCCTCAAGCAATGCAAGCTGTAGAGATAATAAATAAATTATATGTAGCCTGTTCAGGTAGCGATAAAATTTTAGTGTTGCAAGAATCACAACCCAATCAATTTAAAGTGATTCAGGTTGTGGCCCATCCGCATTTGCAAGGCGTTAATAGCTTAGCTATGGCGCGCGATGGAAGATGGGGCTATGCGGCTTCCGAAAAAAGCACTGGTGTGATTGTTTTACAAAATAAACCATTAACGGGTTTATCAGTATCAACTGTGCTATTGGATAACACGCCAGCCGTTTCATCTATTTCATCACTGACATTAATACGTCCAGATTTATTAGTTGTGACTTCAGCGAAACAAGATACGCTATATTTATTGAATGTCACTACACCACATTAGCTATAGCTTACTCTGATGTATGGATAAGCTCAGTTCCTCACGTATCATAAGGGCATATGTTACCGTGACTTTGTAGCGAGGGCGCGTGCTATTTCGCAGATTTAACCCAGCCGATACTCAACACATAGCGTGTACCTTGCTCTACTTTTGACACCGCATGCTCACATAAATCGGGTCGAAATAACTTAATTCTAGATGTGTTAACTAAAGGGTGTTTGCAAATAAACTGACCACCTTTTATCGACTTTTTGAGTATGATATTTAGGGGCTGTTGATCTTTTAGGTTCATTTTTGCAGCAGTTTGATTGGCTTTTATACAAGGCAGAGGCTGCGTAGCATGGTTATTCCATGTGAGTCAGCCGATAACATAGTAGAAAAGCCAATCAAGCGCTGCCTACCGGTTCTTTTGAGCATCCCTTTCTCTTTGTTGCTTAATATTCGCTTAGATTACTAGGCCACATATTAAGCGCCGCGATAAAAGCATGCTCAAAGAGAACAAAAATAGAATAGCAAAGTTCAACAGCCCCGAGTCTGTAATGCTTGCCTTTTTCAACTTTATCCGTGTGTGGTGGTATGACACTGCCTTTGGGGAATTTGAGTAAGTACACATCAAACTTTATTGGCCAATACGCACCACATAGTAGCATTTTATGGTAACCAGACTGCTGACGACCTTGCTGCCAACGAAAAATATGAGAGGTTATGTTCATCTTATCCTCAACGGTATAGAGCTGATAGAATATTAGAGACACAGAACACCACAAAATGCATGCCGATGTGCTTTATTCAAAGGTGTTTAAGAGATAGAAATGATCATATCTCATAATGTGGTGTTGAACCACATTGATAGTAAATAATGTTACTTTTTGTGCCTAAATACATTACTCTACTCCGTAACTTTTTTGAACTGTGACTTTTTATGGTAATTACACACCAGACTCACGATATTAAAACGGCTACGGGTGTCATGCGCACGTATCATTATCAGCCCGCCGAGCAAGGCAGTTATCCGTGCATTATTTTTTATTCAGAAATCTTCCAACAAACAGCGCCGATTGCGCGCTCAGCCGCCATTTTAGCTAGCCATGGCTTTCACGTGTTGGTACCTGAAGTGTTTCATGAGTTGAATCCGATTGGTACGGTACTCGCTTATGACGATGAAGGTAAAGATAAAGGCAATGAAGATAAATGGACTAAGCAATTAGAACATCATGATAGTGATACACAGGCCCTCGTCGATTTTGCCGAACAATTAACTGGATGCAATGGACATGTTGGTGCGATGGGCGTGTGTATTGGTGGCCATCTAGCATATCGAGCGGCATTAAACCCCGCTATTAAAGCTGCATTTTGTTTATATGCAACAGACATACACAGTGACTCTCTCCCCAGTGAGATTGGTAACGGATCATTGGAAAGAATGAAAGATATTCAAGGTGAAGTGCACTTCGTATGGGGGAAACAAGATCCGCATGTGCCAATGGAAGGTCGGTTACGGATATACACGTCATGTCAGCGTACGGGCATTAATTTCCAATGGCAAGAAGTCAATGCACAACATGCATTTATGCGAGATGAGGGCGATAGATATGATGCGGCATTGGCTATGTCTATGTATCAAGACGCTGTAGCACTCTTTTCACGATGCTTAACACTGTAAAACGTATTTTCGAGCGTCTGTGGGGGTGATTAAGAAATGGATCGGATTGTAGTGCCAGCTAAACATATCGGGCTTAAGCCAATACGCCAAGAGTGTCCTACCAAGACGCGTGTTATTGCGATATCAGGGGCATCTGGTGCAGGTAAAACATCGGTCATAAAAAAGCTTGCGCAACAATTTGACGCGCCCTACCTGCTCTTTGACAGCTATGTGGATAATGACACGTATCCAGCAAATATGAAGCGTTGGTTTGCTGACGGTGCGAATGTATCTTTAATACATACACCGAAATTTACGCTAGCACTGAAGCACCTTGCTGAAACGGGGCGCCACCGTTATATTTTTATTGAAGAACCTTTTGGTAGGCAACGATGTGTTATGGATGAGCTAATCGAATCGGTGGTATTGCTCGATACACCATTAGAGTTGTGTTTATCTCGGGTTGTTCGACGCCATACGTCTGCTCAAAGTGTAGATTCACTGGCGGCCTATTTAGATAAATATGAAGACTATTTTAGAGATATTTACTGTGCGGTCGTTGAACAGGTTAGGAGCAATAGTGATTTGGTAATGAATGACGTGCTATCGCTTGATATAACAGTTAATTGGGTGCGTGATTGGCTGTTAAGTGTTGACACTAAAATTAGTATCTAATGGGGATTTTCTTGTCGTTTATTGGTTGCTAAAGATCCAGAATGAGGAAGGCAGTACACTTGTACCGCCTTCTCACGTATTTACAGTGCCGTAGGAACTGGGGTAGTGGTTAGTGCGTGCTCAGACTCCACTTCACCACGATGGTCTTTTGCTATGAGTTGATATAATAGCGGCAAGATAATCAAGGTAAAGAAAGTACCAATTAGCATACCTGCAACGAGAATGATGCCGATACTGTTCCGTGCCTCAGCGCCAGCACCAGTTACCAGCACCAAAGGAAAATGACCTAACACAGTTGCGCCTGTTGTCATCAATATTGGACGTAAACGGGTACTTGCTGCACCTTTTACAGCATCAAGCTTTGATTTACCTTCTAATTGTAGGTGATTGGCGAATTCGACGATTAAAATTCCATTTTTAGCAATTAATCCAATCAATGTGATTAACCCGATTTGGCTGTAAATATTGATGGTTGTTAATGACAAAAATGGCAACATTAATGCGCCCGATAACGCCAGAGGGGCACAGCCCAACAACACGACTAGCGGGTCTCTAAAGCTATTAAATTGAATGGCGAGTACAAAATATACAATGATCATGGAGACAAACAGCACCCCAACCATGGTATTACCTTCTTTCCGCAACTGTCGAGATTCACCTGCATAATCAATTGAATAGTTGGTCGGTAATAAGTCATTCGCAATGGCTTCAATATTGGCAAGACCCTGCTCCTTGGTGATATGGGGTAGAACACCCGCAAAAATTCTAAATGACGCTTGCTGGTTGAAAGACCCGAGGACTCTCGGACTCGTGAACGTATCAAGACTTGCAAATGACGAAACGGGTATGAGTTCACCATCTGCTGTGCGAATTTTCATATTTAAGATACTTTCAGGGTTATAACGCTCCCCACTGTCAACAACGGGGATAACGCGAAACGCCTTACCTTCTTTATTAAAGTAGTTAACAAAATTATTGGACATCAAGACACTGAGTTGCTCATTAACTGACGCCAAATTCAGCCCTAAATCGGCCACTAATTCACGGTCTATTTTTAGTTCGGCTTGTGGAAGGTCGAGCTTCAAATCTGTGTTAACAAAGAGAAAGCTGCCACTGGCGTTCGCTTTTGCGATGATCTCATCGGCATACTTTTTCATCGTAATGGCATCGTCATTGGCACGCACCACCATTTCAACATCAAATTGGCCTGCAGTTGGCAACGATGCAGGTAAAATTGGGAATAAACTCAGGCCTGTCACGCTGCCTAGGCGGCCATATAAATCGAATAATAAATCATGAACAGAGTGTTCTCTCTCCTCAAAAGGAGCAAGTTCTACGCCACCAAATCCAGCTGCCGCAGTGATTATTTGCCAAGTGAACTTTCCACCTTCGGTGTTATTCATAACTTCAGCTGTGTCATTCATTTTGCTCGCAGTGTAGGCTTGAGATGATTCAGGCGGCGCCTCAACGACCACTTGAATCGAACTTTGATCTTCAATTGGCGCAAGTTCTTTTTGAGACAATAGATAAAAAGGCACAGCTAATAACGAGAGTATCACGGCAATAAAAATAAGTTGTGGACGCATACTGAGCAATGTGTCAAAAAGCTTGAAGTACGCATTTTGTAAGCGGTCAAAATAGCTATTTACTAATTGTGTTAATCGACCTTCCTTACCTCCTTCAGGGCTGACATAGGCACTCATTATTGGAGATAAAGTGACAGCAACAACACCAGAAATTAACACGGCAATTGCCAAAGTAAATGCAAACTCCCTGAATAAGAAACCAGTTAACCCTGTCAGGAAGCCAATAGGTGCATAGACGGCGGCAAGTGTTAAAGTCATTGCGATCACAGGAACTAGCAATTGGCGTGAGCTAATTAAAGCAGCTTGCAACCGAGGTTTACCTTCACGCATGTGACGAGCAACATTTTCAACCACCACAATAGCATCATCAACCACAAGGCCAACAGACAATACGATTGCTAATATAGTGAGAAGATTCAAAGAAAAACCAATCAACGAGATAACAGCAACAGCGCCAAAAATAGAGATAGGAATAGTGATTAGTGGCACGAGCGCAGTTCTAAATGATCCCATCATAGCCACTACGACAATCCCAACCAGCAGCACAGTTTCAGCTAATGTGGTGAATATTTCTTTAATCGAATCACGCATGTATAATGTGCCATCATACCCAATGGTAATTTGCATGCCATGCGGCAATTGCTGATTCAGTTCATCTAGCTTGGTGTAAAGCACATCACCAATGTCAATTTCATTGGCTCCAGGTAGCGGCCAAATAGCGAGGAATACGGTGTCATCATAGTCAAGTCGAGCCGTTACCATCCCTTGTGCTTCACCGATCTCTACATTTGCAACTGTACCTAGTCGTAATTGGCTGCCATTTACTTCTTTAATTATAAGGTTATTAAAGTCAGCGACACTTTTTAAGCTGGTATTGGCCAGCAAATCGATACGTTGACGCTTGTTTTCGCTATAGCCTAAGGTTGCGATGGTGTTGTTAGCTTGTAATGCGGCAAAAATATCATTGGCACTTAGGTCATAAATAGCGAGTTTGTCATTGTCTAACCAAATACGCATCGCAGGATTACGTCCCCCTTCGAGCGTGACTTTTTGGACGCCTTTGATATCGGTCAGTCCCGGTACCACATTTCTGGTTAAGTAGTCACTTACTTCGCCACGAGGTAAAGATTGAGACTCTACATTGAGATAAAAAACAGCATAAGGGCTGTCAGCTCGAACAATCTCAATCGCAGGGTCTTCGGCGCCAGTAGGCAGCTCAAACTTAATTTGTCCAAGGCGAGTACTCATTTCAGCCAAGGCATCGGTGGTATTATGGTTGAGTTGAAGCCATGCTGTGACTTTACTTAAGCCCGATGTAGTTACTGAGTCGACGTAATCAACGCCTGGTACCGAGGAGACAACCCGCTCAATAGGTTCAGTGACATAACCTTTGACGACATCAGCCGAAGCACCGGTATAAACGGTATTAATGACCAGAGAGGCACTTTCTATTTTTGGATATTGTTGTATTGATATTTTGTTGGCGGCATTGAGCCCAGCCATAATGATGAGTAACGATAGAACTATCGAAAGAACGGGACGGTTAACAAAAATATCCATAAATGAGGGTTTGTTTTCATGTAGTGCACTCATTACTCCCCCTTAAGCGATGTGTCAGCTGGAACTTGGGTATAAACAAGCAACTGGTCTTTGAGTTTAAATGCCCCTTCGGTTGCTATAAATTCGTGACCTGCTAAGCCGTTGGTGATGATTTGTAAATCCCCTTGGCGTTCACCGAGTTCAACTTGAATCGATTTAGCGCGCCAATTTTTGGTGTCATCTTGGCTTAATGTAAAGACGAAAGCACCGAGGTGGTTCCGTGCGATAGCATTGGATGGCACAGCAAGAACTTGGTTACTTGGTGTAGAAACGACCACTGATACCATTTGATTATGATGCAGTTTTTGTTGACTATTTTTAAGTTCAGCTCGATAAGCAAGTTGCCTTGCTGATACATCAATCGTGGCGCTCTTAGCGATAACTTTTGCCGTGAGTAATTCAGACTCACTAATGTTTGTCGATACGATACGGATATTAACCTCATCCCCTACGATTAATTGAGGGAGTGTTTGTGGTAATTTAAAGTCGACCCATATCGTGTTATCAAGTGCTACGAGCGATGTGAGCAGTGTATTTACATCTAGAAGTTGCCCAGGTTGATATTGCGTCAATCCGATTTGTCCATTAAACGGTGCTCGGATGGTTTTCTTATCGATAACCGCGGTTAAATTCGCTATTTCAGCTTTGGCTATCGTGACATCAGCGTCAGCTTGGTCAACTTGGTCTGGGCTAACGCGTTTTTGTGCTAATAGTTTAGCAAGGCGTGTTTGCGTCGATTTTGCTAATGTTAATCTCGCATTGGCGGCTGCAAGATTCGCGCGCTCAATACTGGTATCTAGCTCAAACAAGATTTGATCCTGCGTCACAAAATCACCCGGTTGATAGTTTATTTTTACAATTAAGCCGGCATACTCATTGCGAATATCTAAGGTGCGTTTTGCTTGTAGTTGGCCAATGACTTTACTTTTTTTACTGTATTCGATGCGTTCCACGTAACTTGATTTTACCGATGCTGACGGCTCAGGGAATGACTCGCCAAAGGCTATCGCAGCTTGTATCTGAGTAAATTTCATAAAGCCTAATGAGGCGATAATAACACCCAAAATGAGTACCGATATTAGCCAACGTTTAATGTTCATAATGCCCCCTTAGGGTCGCGTAAGTGAATGTTTTCCAAACTGGTTTGTATGGTTTTTATGGATTCTTGGGTCAGTGGCTGTTGCCAAGGGTAACTGTTGAGAAATCGCATGGAACTGCGAATATTAGGGTCATTCTCAGACAGCGGTTCAAGTAGGGAATCTGTGCCTTCACCGATTTGCCTAAATTGCTTAACGCGTTGAACTTGTTGATAGCCAACAGACAGAGACCATGAGCCTATCATTATTTCTTCAATGGTCTGCGACAAATTAAGCTCAGTGGTGAGCTCTCCGGAGTTAATACCATCTGTTAAAGCTAACTTAAATAATTGCTCACAGGCGGTATTGGCCATGATCATTTTTTCTGTCCATGTTGTGGAAGCGCGGCTGATCACGGCTTCATTGGTCGCATAAGAAAGCAGATCGTTATCGAACCCAAAGCGCTGCATTTTTTTGGGATCAATAAACTCGATTGCAAGGATTTTCTCTGGTGTGGAAATGGGTAAAGACAAGACTTGATTGAAAATACCGCTGACATGTAAGAATGCTCGGTGAGCGAGCGCAAGCACAATGTCTTCCTTACTTTGCACATGCTTATAAACAGACCCCATAGATAAACCAGCTGTGCTAGCGATTTTAGCCATAGTGAAATCGGTCACGGATGATTCGTTAATGCATTCTTCCGCGGCATTTAAAATCATTTCAAGTTGCTTTTCATGACTGTACTTGGGAGCTGGTGCCATATATACCTCGAAGTTAAATTGCTAAGTAACATCATTCGAATAATGTTCGAATGATGTTGTTGTAAATTTTACATCCTTAAAGTCAAGCTTTCTTAAATGCACAATTCGAACTAATGTAAGACTGTGTAATATTATTTCAGTTATAAATTTTGAATACTAAAAGAAATGAACACTGACTATTTAGCCTATAAGGAATTGAAGCCATGCAGAGTGAACAAGATAGAATACAAAAGCTTGTCGATACATTGAGTAACCATTTAGCGCGTTCTGGTACATCAGAAAATCCGGATCCTCAACAGCAACGAAACGCGATTCAAGGTGTATTTGCTACGACGGTAAATAATTTTAACTTGTTTTATCAGTCAGCCATTGAAGGTGGGTTTTCAGCAAAGCGTCTTTTAACTCAAAAGCTAAATGGGCTGAGTGATGTTGCGGGTTTAAACAATTATCAAACAGAAGCTATGGTGTTTAATACGCGTTTCCAAGCTCATCCATTTGCCATTGCATTGTGTGAGACCACACTTGAAGTGCAATTTATTTATAAACTCGCTATTGAATATAACTTACCGATTAGAGTGCGCTCAGGAGGTCATGATCATGAAGGGGAGTGTAGCGGCAGCAATACTATCTTGATCGATGTTAGTCGAGTTAAACAGTTTAGCTATGATCAGAAAACTGAAGTGGCGACGATTGGCGCAGGCTATCGCTTCTATCAATTAACGCCTTTGCTCGCTGCTGAAGGAAGAATGATAGCTCATGGTACATGTGCAACGGTTGGTTTAACCGGCTTTATCCAAGGAGGTGGTTGGGGCCCTTGGACTCGTAAATATGGTATGTGTTGTGAATATCTGGTTGGTGCCACTGTGGTCTTGGGCAATGGTGAAGTGGTTGAAGTCTCAGAGGCTTGTCATAGCGATATTTTGTGGGCATTACGTGGCGGCGGCGGTATGAGCTGGGGGATTATTACCGAGCTAAAAGTAAAAACATTTGTGTTGCCAGATGAAATCCATCGATTTGAAATTGTTTGGAATCAGTTCATGAAACCAGATCCGGCGATTGAAGTGTGTGTGCCGTTAGAAGATTGTCCAACGATTGATATACTCAAAGCGTGGGAAGCAACGATCCAGTCACAAAAAACGGCAAACTTGTTAGGTACTAATTTAAAAGTTAATGCGATTGCAAAACGACCCTATTCAGACATTGATGAGTTATATCATCCATGTACCATGTTTGGATATTGGGAGGGAACAAAAGAGGCATTGGATAGGTATATCAATGATACCTTTGTTAAACCAATGCAAGGTAGACCCCGTGTTAGTACATCCAAAGTGGGCGGCAAGCGATTGATTCTTAGTCAAAACAATAAGCAACAATACGATTATGATCATGCATTACTCAGCCATTGGGCACGCGAAAGTATTGCCGATTATAATACATTATTACATTCAATTTTAGGGCGGCATCAGCACGCGTTTACCCCTGATTATGATGCGCCTGCACCACATAAAATTACTTCAAAGTTGGTTAAACCCGAAGGTTTAACACAGCGTGGTTATGAACAATTGCTAAGCACGTTGACCTCAGAATTAGTGAAGAGTGAAAATAGTGGGTTAGGGTTGTTTAGCTATGTCACATTAGGGGCGATTGTTGGAGATTTTTATCAGCAATTAGATCAAAAGAAGTCACAACTTGGAGTGTCATTTCCGTATCAACATTGTTTATATACGATTCAATATCAAACATGGTGGAACGAAGAGTTAAAGAATAAAGTTGAGCAGCAAAATAATGCTGTTTATGTTGATACAAATAGAGCTATGGACTGGATCTCCGCCAGTAGAAGTGCAGATATTGAGGGAGCATATGGTGCGTTTATTAGTTTCAAAGATGCCTCAATACCGACATCTGAATATTTTCAGCAGAATTATGGAACACTTGTAGAAATTAAAAAATGTTATATTAATGATCAATACAATCACTTGCGCACTCGAAAAACCATTATTTAATTGTTAACAATGCTCACGCCAAGCACGGTTTTGGCGTGAGCACATTCGGTGCATGACCCCATCCTACGTGCGGTTTAATTTACTGCTCTCACCTCTTATGAATACGTATGTAATCCATTGCTTTGTTGTTTTGTTATTCGTTACTGTTGTCGCCTGTCTAAATATTAACCAGGAAGTTAAAATAATGACGTTTAATCTTATCAAAGCCCAGTCTCGGTTCTACATTCAGTGTCTACTGTTGTGTTGTAGTATTGTGACTTCTTACTCGGTGTCAGCTGCAATCAACCAACATCAGTTGGGGGTTACCCATCAAGAAAGCAATAACACGTTAACCTTTCGAATATACTCTTCCAGAGCCACTCGAATGGCCGTTTATCTTTATGCTAATGCAACTGGCAGCCATGAGATAGACCACTATGCCTTGACAAAAAACAGTGATGATATTTGGTCTGTCACGTTAGATAAAGCGCGTTTAGATGGTCGTTTACAGGGAACAGTTTATTATGGCTACAGAGCATGGGGACCTAATTGGCCGTATCACCCATCGTGGCAAAAAGGGAGTAATATCGGCTTTATTAAAGATGTCGATAGGTATGGCAATCGCTTTAATCCAAATAAATTACTGATTGACCCATATGCAAAGGAGTTGAGCCATGATCATTTAACGCCACAGTGGGATAGTGGCAATATCTATGCTTCGGGCAATCGTTTTCGAAATCTGGATAGTGCGTTAAAAGCGCCTAAAGGTATTGTCGTTGCATATTCACATCAGTCTACCGGAGTGAAACCGACTGGTGCGTTAAAAGATGACGTCATTTATGAGGTTCATGTTCGCGGGTTGACTAAAAATGATGAGAGTATTCCTGCTAATTTTCGAGGAACTTACCAAGGGGCGGCGTTAAAAGCTGGATATTTAGCTGATTTAGGCATTACCGCGGTTGAGTTTTTGCCTGTACAAGAAACACAAAATGATACCAATGACGTTGTAGCATCCACTGAAGGTGACAATTACTGGGGTTATATGACGTTGAATTATTTTGCACCAGATAGACGTTATGCGGCTGATAAGTCTCCTGGAGGTCCGACAAAAGAGTTCAAAAGTATGGTTAAAGCTTTCCATGACAAAGGGATCAAAGTATTCATTGATGTTGTTTACAACCATACTGGAGAGGGAGGTGCATGGAAGCAAGGTGACGCATCAACGTATAACCTATACTCTTGGCGCGGATTAGATAATCCAACGTATTATTCATTAACAGCAGACAGACAACATAATTGGGATAACACGGGTGTTGGAGGGAATTACAACACCTTAAATCCGATTGCTCAGAATTTGATAATAGACTCTTTAGATTATTGGCAATCAGAAATGGGCGTTGATGGTTTTCGCTTTGATTTAGCGTCTGTGTTGGGTAACAGTTGTGAGCATGGCTGTTTTCACTTTGATAAAACACTGAAAAATAATGCACTTAATCGCATCACTGATGAGTTTACGGAACGACCGGCATTGGGAGGGCAAGGCACTGATTTTATTGCTGAGTCATGGGCTATAGGTGGTAATTCATATCAAGTAGGCGGGTTCCCTAAAGGGTGGTCGGAATGGAATG
This sequence comes from Pseudoalteromonas sp. MMG012, assembly GCF_018100875.1. Lineage (NCBI taxonomy): Bacteria > Pseudomonadati > Pseudomonadota > Gammaproteobacteria > Alteromonadales > Pseudoalteromonadaceae > Pseudoalteromonas > Pseudoalteromonas sp. MMG012. The sequence goes on along the minus strand of NZ_JAGJEF010000007.1, from coordinate 49,923 downwards.
GAAAATATAGAGACACCATTCGCAAAGACCAAAACCAAATGGGGCAAGAGTCAGTCAGTTTAGGACAGTTGGCGAACTTCTTTACAGGCTCTGCGAATTTGTACCAAGATGATGGTAGAGCCCCCTGGAATTCCGTTAATTTTATTGTGGCCCATGATGGTTTCACGCTAAAAGATTTATATTCTTGCAATGAAAAAAACAATCAGCACCTTTGGCCTTTAGGACCATCTGATGGCGGTGAAAATAGCAATCATAGCTGGGCACAAGGGTGGCATAATCAAGCGCAAGAACAGCGTAAAGCGGCGCGAAATGGTTTTGCACTATTAATGCTCAGTGCTGGTACACCGATGATGACGGGGGGAGATGAGTATTTAAGATCGTTAAAGTGTAATAATAACCCATATAACTTAGATTCATCTGCAAACTGGTTGAGTTATCGTTGGAATACGCAACAGCATCACTTTAATGCCTTTGCAAAAGGGATGATTGCATTTCGAAAAGGGCACTCTGCTTTACGTCCAGCTCACTTTTATTCAGATAAAGATAACAATGCGAATGTAATGGAGCAATTACGATGGTTTAAAAGTGATGGTTCAGTTGCAGATATTGGCTACTTTAATGATGCAAATAATCATGCAATAGCTTATCGAATTGATAGCAGCGAGTTTTCTGAGTCAACAGCGGCAATCTACATTGCATACAATGGGTGGTCAGATCAGGTTGAATTTACACTTCCTTGGCCTGGACAAGGCAAGAGTTGGTACCGAGTCACGGATACCGCGAACTGGAATGAAGGGGCTAATTCGGTTAACTCCCCAGGTAATGAAGAGTATATTGGCGGCGAGTATACTCAGTATGGGTTAGCAGGTCGTGCAGTATTAGTGTTGATAGCAAAGTAGTGAGGTGTAGGGCGGGCTTTTTATTTAGCCCGCTTAACAAAATGTTAATTAAACAAAGGCACTGCGCCTTTTTTGTGCTCAAAAATCACGGCGTTTTTAAGCAAACCAAACTCTTGTAAGTATTGAGCAATGCTCGTAAAGCTAGCTGTCTGTATTATTTTGTCGTGATCTTTAGTGGTAACTCCGTCGGCAAACCAATTTCCTAATGCTAATTTGATACGACTGACCTTCACTGGGGTTGCTTGAAAGTATGCTTTTGCATTCGCTTTTAAGCGCGCCATATTATCTGTTTGATATAGCGCTGCATTAATGACATTTAGCGTATGTTCAGTACAGTTTTGATATGCGTTATTAAATGGATTAGCAATCAAAGAGTAATGAGGGTTATGAAGCGACTTATTTACCCCAGATTGAATGGCTGCTATTAGTCGGGTTTGCAATTCAATGGTTGGGATAGCAATACCGGCTGTTAATGAATCAGCTCCCCAAAAAAAATCAACTGGGTAATCCGTAACTAATAAACTTTTGTTTGCATATGTTTGTTCTTGATAGAGGTTGTGTATTGCATAACCTTTAACGCTTTCTCCGCTGTCTAACTGTATTTGTGAATAAACTGCAATTGCGGTATGAGTAAATTGAAAGCCTGCTGGTAACTTATTTTTTGGCTGTCCACGCCGAGCTATAATGAATGAGCGAGCACCATTTTTTGCCGCGTATTTTTCAACATCTTTTGCAAACAAAGCGATGGTGCTGGCATCAAAGCGAGTGTGCTTGGTTTGCGTGCTGCCTGCATATGTTGAACCGTGATAGAGAAGTATTAAGAACGTTATAGCAAGTCGTGTAGTCATATTACCGCCTTTTATTTTAGTCGCTCGATTTAGTTTTGATTTTTAATCGCTTCATTCGGTGCTCTATCAACCGTAATGGTAATTTCAGTTATTTCTAAAGGTGTATCTTGAGGCGCGTGAGAATGGCGATGAGTGCCACTTGCAGCGTCAATGAGTTTAGTACCGACTGCATGTGACGCTGAAGCTGTGCTGCCAGCAATGAGCAATGGCACAGCAACGATGCCACTGGCAACCTGTCCTGCTGATACAGTGCTATGACCCAATGCTAATGCAGCATGTTTGCTTGCTGTACTGGCATGTTCAGAGGCAGACTCCGCAGCGCAAACAAATGAGGATAGGATACATAATGTGCTGAATAAAAGAGTTGATGTTTTCATAGTAGTTTCCCTGTGATTAAGTTGCACCTAACTTAAATGATAGTATTCATTAGGTAAACCATATTGCTTGATGTATTAGAATAAACGACTTAAAGTATTGTAATAATATTCTTTTATGATTTAGGGTGACTGATGAGTCAAATTTCGTTGGTGAGCGACACATTAAAAATGCTGTTGAAACAGCGTAAGATGACCTACAAAGATATTGCAGGTGAGTTAGATATGAGTGAAGCGAATATCAAACGCATTTTTGCAAACCAGAGCTTTACGTTGCAACGCTTAGAACAGATTTGTAATCTATTGCAGATCAACTTATCCGATTTATTTTCTATTACTCAGAAGCAACAAAGTCAGTTAACTGAGCTGACATTTGAACAAGAACAAGAATTAATCGATAACCCAAAATTGTTATTGGTTGCGGTATGTGTAAGAGATGCGTGGGATTTTCAAGAGATCATAGCGCATTATGAAATTGATAAATTTGAATTGATCCAACTTTTTGCGCGTTTAGATAAAATAAAGTTAATACAGCTACTCCCTAACAATCACTATAAGCTATTGATAGCCCAAGATTTCAGGTGGTTAAAAAACGGGCCGTTAGAGCGGTTCATGGAACAAGAAGTATTACATCGTTTTATGGCGAGTAAGTTTGATGAGCCGAATAGTTTTAGGTTTTATTTGCGTGGTCGATATTCACAATCCTCGATTGAAGTTATTCAACGCAAACTTAATCAATTAACTAAAGAGTCAGCTATTTTGAACCAAGAAGACGCCAGTTTACCATTATCAACAAGGGAACATATGGGATTATTATTTGCTATGCGTCCTTGGGAACCTTCATTGTTTGAACAATTCAGAAGAAAGAAGGATATATAATATGAAGAATACGCTATTTTTTGGGTTCGCTTTACTGTTGTTGAGTTCAGGCGAGTCGCACGCTCAAGCCCATATTGTGGATTGCGTGTCACTTAATACCAATATGAAGCATATTGAGTCTCTGGCTGATTCTGGGCAGTATCGGCAAACATTAGAGCCTGAAAAAATGCCGTTTTTTGATTTTTCTAAGCAAGGGCCGTTTTCAGATTATTTAGAGTATGAACGCAATAGAATTCTTGCTGAAAACCCTAAAGGTCGCTTGCCTTGCCCGATAGCAACATCGGTTAGCACGCATTTGTATGGCGACAAGTCGCTACAGGTGGTGGACTTAATTTCGCCTTTTCAGCTCAATGCACCGAAAAATAAGTCAGAGCCAACGCATAGGGGTGTCTTGTTGATACATGGTTTAACCGATTCACCTTATTTGTTTCATGATTTAGCTGAACAGTTTTTTCAGCAAGGGATCACTGTACGTACATTGTTACTGCCAGGACACGGTACCGCACCTTCAGCATTGGTGGATGTGTCACATCAGCAATGGCGTATTGCAACACGCTATGCCGTTGCAGCGATGTTAGAAGATTTTGACACTGTGTATTTGGGGGGATTCTCTACCGGCGGTGCATTACTCATCGATTATCTTAACCAGCACGACTTGACTGTGGCCGAAGAAGCGAAAATTAAGGGGGTGATGTTGTGGTCGCCTGCCAGTCGCGCAAAATCGAGTATGGCGTGGGCGGCGCAATATATGGCATGGTTTAAAGACTATATGGAAAGCAGCGGCGACATTGACTTTGCAAAGTATGAGTCTTTTCCATTTAACGCAGCTGCGCAAGTGCATAATTTAATGCAGCGCATTCAGCCCGAAAAGCTTACTTATGTGCCAGATATACCGCTATTTTTGGTTGCTGCGCAGGCTGATCAGACTATAGATACGCAAAGCACATTGTCATTGTTGACGCATTGGCACCTCAGTGGTGCACGTAAAAGCAAAGAGCAAGATACGATGATATACTATGGTGAAAACGCTCGACTTAAATCATTATCCAGAAGTATAACAGTGTATAACCCCACAGAATGTCGAGGTGACGATTATTGTGGTTCTATAAAAGGTATATCCCACACCGCAACGACTAACGCACCAACCAATCCACATTATGGCTGGGGTGGAGCATATCGTAACTGTGAGCATTTAATGGGGACTGATAACTACAGAGTCTGTAAACAAACAGACACCCCAATATTGGGTGAAACTACGGTGGAAACACTGCATGACACTCCCCAGTTACAGCGACTGACCTTTAACCCTTACTTTGAACAAATGACTGACGCGCTAACACAGTTTATTAAAATCACGCAATGAAGGTATTAAATTAATATACTTAAAGTCGAAAAATATTGACCTTTCTTTAAATAGGTTTACTTATATGCTGATGTTATCAATACTGACTCTATCGTTTTACAGGGCGTACAATTTAATAACGGAGTAAGTGATGACTATAAGTAAACCAACCAAAGCATTTAGATTGGCATCAATTTTTGCATTATTAGCGGGTGTATTCGGATTCTTAATTGGCCTGATGAATGCTCAAATGCAATTGAACGAAAAAGGCTATTATTTTGCAATTTTATTATTTGGGCTATTTTCATTTGTGTCCTTACAAAAAACGGTGCGAGATAAACTTGAGGGGCAGACTATTTCAAAGCCCTACCTTTTAATGTGTTGGGTAGCTGTGGGCGCAGCAATTGCTATGCTGGGCATCGGGCTATATCACGCAGAACTATTATTGAGTGAAAAAGGGTTCTATACCATGGCGTTTCTATTGAGTGGTTTTTCAGCAATTACTGTACAAAAAAATGTTCGAGATACGATGGTACTGGAAGAGTCCCAAGCACCTAGCGTGCTGGTGGAAGAGGTTAAGTAAGGTCATGATAGAACGATACTTACCCGCTAAGTATCGTTCTGAGTAAGTTGAAGCGTTGTTGTGTCAAACGTTTAATCGTGCGTTTGATTTTTATTAGTACGGCGCCATGCAGAAGGGGTTTGCTGATACTGCTTTTTGAACTGTCTTATAAAGTGTGTCACATCTCGCCAGCCAGCTTGATAGCCAATAAGTTCTACCATCTCATCGGTATTTAGCAACAACTCCACTGCCATTTTTAACCGATATTTTAAGATCCACTGACCTACCGAGTACCCCGTAGCTTGCTTCATTTTACTCGCAAGATGGGCCGAGTTGATATGCAGAGCATGCGCAACGTCTTTTAATGAGATCCCTTCACAGCTATGTGCTTGTATGTAGCGCATCGCTTTATCAATTTTTGTGTGGCCATTGATTTCAATTGCGGTTAATTCTGATGCTTTGTTGGCTTCATTGAGCACGAGATAAATTAAGCTCTCTAATACTTTATGCGATTTGCCTGTGGCGAGCTCAGTTTGGATTTCCAAAAATAGTGAAGTGACATAACTTACCCGCTCTTCAGCAAGTTTGCAAATAGGCAACGCGCCATTCCTTATAGCTGTAAATGATCGCATAAACTCATTTTTTTCATCTAATTGGAAAAAGCGGCCAGAGAAACTTAGCCAATGCACTTGCATGTTTTTTCCTTCGAGTAGCGCGTGCGGCATACCCGCAGGCACGAGCGTCAGCATACCAGGGGTAATGTTGACGCACTGCTTGCCCTTGAGTTTGACATAACCTGCGACCATGAGAGTGACGATATAATCTTCATGGGCATGATGTTCATCATGACTTAACTCTGATATATCAGAGAAGCCAGAATCTATGTGTATGTATGAGGTCAAAATCAAAAACCAAAAATAAGCCGATTTAAACCAAAGTTTAGCACTATATAGAAAAGGAGAACTAAGCGAAACTTCAGTTACACAAAATGAATTGAGGTTTATCAGATGAGTCACTGGAATAATGAACACGCGTTATCTTATGATGAAAAATGGGGAGAGCTTGCATTTCATACTGAAATACCGACCTTAGCTGGGGTGGCTGACAACTTTCACATTGCTGAAATTGGGTGTGGTGGTGAGTATCTAAGTATGTGTTTAGCACAAAGTGCAGAGGGGGTTCAGGTGCTGGCACTTGATCCAACCGATACGATGATTGAACGGGCAAAAAACAGACAAAAAAAATCTGATTTACGTTTTCCACAACTTCAATTTATCAAAGCAGGTGCTGAAGAGTTGCAGGTAAACACAGGCTCTTTAGATTTGGTTATTGCGGCATTTTCGATACATCATTGGCAAAATGCTGAGTTGGCGTTGTCATTAATTTTTCAAGGACTAAAACGAGGCGGTCGAATTTGGTTATGTGAGGATGTTAATGCGCCTAGTTCGGGGGATTTGATGGTTGACGTAAATTTGAAGACTTTTTCTGGGGTTAAAGAACGGCTGCAAAGTGTCGGCTTTGAGAGTATTGTGAAAAATGTCCATGTATCAAGTGAAGGGGAGTTTTTGATCATTGAAGCACTCAAACGTACAGACAAATAGGTGGCGCAATGTAAAGTCATAATAATGCTTTATCGAACCAAAATTTTGGGGAGACACCAATTTAGTGTTTTTTGTTAGGTTAATTCAGTATTTTGACAATATAGATAAGCTACTAAGGAAGTTATCTAATGAACAGCATGATGTAACCCTTGCTGCAGTTATGCGCTTTAGAGCTGCATTAAACCAGTCTACTGATCTGGAAACATTTCGCTTGATAGACTATTCGATTAATCAAGGTACTTGTCACTTCATGAGAGATAAAGCGACCCAGATATTAATGGGGTATGTTATTTGGGCGAATGTAGTAGAAGAAACTTGGCAACGATATGTGGAACAGGATATCACACCAATTTATCGACATGAGTGGCAAGAAGGTGAAATTGGTATGATATTGGGCGCTGCTATTAACCCTGTTTACAAATTGAACTTGCTTGAAAATTTGCCTGAACTTTTCTATGAAAAATGATTTATTTATAAAAAAAGACGAAGAACATATCAACTTGCCAAGGTCTTGAAAAAGTACGTAGACTATAAAGGCGTTCAGCGTGTGTGAAGCTGTTACTACAGTTCAGTGTGTTATTTCATTAACACATCGAGGGACTTTATAAAGAGTGTGTAGGCGATTAGATAAGGGTCTACAGTTTCTTACAAAATAAGCGGAATTAAAACATAAAGTTTACAAATTTAACGTGTTACTGTTAGCTATAAACTCAATTAATGTAAGGAATACTCAATGTTTAAACGACCTTTAATAGCACTGTGTGGGTTACTGATGTTATCGGGTTGCCAGTCAACAAGTTACAAAAGTGTCAATGATGGGAGTGGGGAGCCGACACGACTGATTGTTAATATTAGTAATGTACAAAATACGGATGGCCAATTAATAGTGATGATCCATGATAATAGTGGAGATTATCATGCAGACCTAAACATTAATGATCCTGAAGCTAAGTTTTACTTAAAAAAGATAGTTACCCCAACTATGCCAAATACCCTGATTACATTTGAGAATGTGCCTGCCGGACAGTACGCAATCAATGTGATCCATGATGAAGATGCTGATGGAGGACTAGATCGCATGCTTTTCCCATTTACAGGAATGCCAAGCGAACCGTATGCGTTATCGAATGATGTTTATGATAATTTTAGTAAAGGGGATTTTGAAGATGCATTGGTTGAGATTGGTGCTCCGACATCTCAAATTGACTTACGTTTAGCCACACATTTGAAAAAAGTAGTCGGCATGTAGTTAACCTCAGCTCTGGATAAGCGAATTTGCCCAATAAAGCTATTTTTCTCACTCTTGGCGTTGTTTTCATTTGTAATAGCCCGCTATTACTGCATAAAAGCGCCTTGATATTGAACAAAATATCATCATTGGATTGTACGTAAGTTTGTTTACAAAATATTTCCTATTCCAAAACCCTTATCCAAACCTGAGGTTAGTTATGTATTTGCAATAGACGCCTTACAGCAGAGCTTTTGTCATGATGGGTGTGAGTTGGTGGAGGTTTATTTGGCTAGATTATTAAGTGGATTTTCTTAGTGAGTTATTTAATTTGTATTTGCAGTTAATTATTTTAAATTACTTGGTTTTTTAATAGGCATGGGTATTTAATACCCATGCCTATTTTGTTACCTCCTTGGGGTATGCATATATTCGATTGAGATGGTGTTGTCACCGTCTTTCATAGAAACAAACCCACGCCTAACATTCAGTTCATACAATACATGCTCACCGACGTTGTAACCATTAAGTGGCTTTATTTGTACAAACGTTTCCGGTTCAATGTTAACGATATGCTGAATAGCTTGTGGAATGCTTTGTGACATATCGACCCCAAAAAATTCAAAAACATCAGTCACGATTCTACCGAACTCAGTTTGGAGTTTATTAAAAATTTCAGGAGTTAGGTCATCTAAGATTTTCAAAAAGAAAGGCAATTTCACTTTAGTGTAAACTTCGGGTTGGTAGCTTGAAATGCTTGGGGTCGCAATGAGCTGACCAGTATGCACGTTATACTTTCCCTTTACGACCAAGTTGTTGTATTTAATGTTAATATAAATATGGATTCTAAACCCGAGCTGATATTTTCTTAGCTTACCGACGCCGTGTATACCAAAGTTACTAAAAGTAACAGGGACATAACCTTGTGAGTCAACGACACCATCAATGCGCATTTTCATCAGGCCTGTCAGATTGGCTGATATATTTTTTACATTAGCATCTGCTTGCGCAGCAGCGTTATAGATAAATTGTGTGATAAGTTCTTTATAGTTACTTTCGACTCGTCTAAATTGCGGGAGCACTTGGTCCATAATCGCGTTGTATGTGCTCTGTATGGGACCGTTTCGTTCAACAACACACTCATCATCTGAATAGGCTAACATCATAGGGTCATTGCCTGGGCCGCCTTTATCCATTAATTTCCAGATGCCTTTACATGTGTATATATGGGGGGGAGAAGCGGTATTTTGATAGCTCTGCAGTACGAGAGGTGTTGGTTGGCTAATGTGTGTCTCAAGGCTCGATGCATGACTATGGATGGCTATAAACAGTAGTATCGATGAAAAAAGGGTTTTCATTTTATATTCCTTTAAAGTTATGGGTTATATGGTGGCTTGTTTTTTTTATTATTATTTTAAATAGGAGGGGTCATTTGATGAACCCTCCGTATTTATTAATGCCCTAAGCGGAAAAGTACGACTTGCATGACCGTCGTGTTATGTCCATCTGAGAGTGATGCATATCCACGATTTATATTGATCTCATAAAAAGCATGGTCGCCTACCTTATACTGATTTAACGGCTTAATTTCGACCACTGTGTCAGGGATTATATTGGCAACATGCTGAACCGCTTGAGGTATATCTTGTGACATATCGACACCTAAAAACTCAAAAATATCAGTGACGACACGACCAAACTCTGTTTGAAGTTTGTAGAATATTTCAGGTGTGATAGCGTCAAGAATTCTTAGGAAAAAAGGCAATCTTACTTTGGTGTACACTTCAGGTTGGTAGCTGGATATATCTGGATTCGCAATTAATTGACCTGTGTGTACATTGTATTTTCCTTTCATAGTCAAATTGTTATATTTTATGTTTATATAAATATCTATTTTCATACCAAGCTGATATTTGCGCAGCTTTCCTACACCGTGGATGCCAAAGTTACTGAACGTGACAGGCACATAGCCCTGAGGGTCCACTATGCCATCTATGCGCATTTTCATGATTCCAGTGAGGTCAGCTGAAATGTTTTTTACATTGGCATCAGCTTGAGCTGCGGCATTGTTGACAAATTGGGTTATCATTTCTTTGAAGTTATGCTCAACTAAATCAATTTGCGGGTTTATTTCCGCCATAACGGATGTATACATATCAATGATGGGGCTGCCACTACCGTGGAGACCTATGGCACACTCGTTATTTGAGTTGACTAAAATGACCGGAAAATAAGGCATGTCATCACCACCAATATTGGACGTGAGATCTCGACAAGATGCTGAATCCCACGAAACCCCGCTAGTGGTGGCGCGTGTAAGCGCTGCGACATCATCAAAATTTTTAGCGCTAATATTTAGCGATTCTAAGTGATTATCTGGGTGACTAATTGATTGGTAGTCTAGCGTTGCCAAGTCATTGGCTTGGCTACCAAATGCAGCAAACAAGAGCATAGCGGGTAGGGTGAATTTCATTGAATATTCCTTTCGTGTTTTAATATATAGTGGACTTTAAAGTTGCTATCTTCCTTGATTGGATAGCTGTGCTTGAAAGTGTGCGCTTTGATAACAAAGCGCACACTGTTATATGGAAGTACTTGGTAACGTTAGATTAGAAAAAAACAGGGACTAACTGCATCGTGGTGGTGTTTTGACCATCACTGAGTGCTGCAAACGTTCTATCAACGCTAATCGTATAGGAGACGCGTTCGCCGACTCTGCTGTCTTCTAACGCTTTAATTGGAATAATGGTACTCGGGATGATATCAGCAACATGTTGTACTGCTTTTGGTATATCTTGAGACATATCAACACCAAAAAATTCAAAAATATCAGTTACGACACGGTTAAACTCAATATTTAACTTTTCAAAAATAGCAGGTGTAATTGCATCAATAATTGCAAACAACCAAGGTAAATCAACATCGCTATATACCTCAGGTTGGAAGCTTGAGATATTGTGTTCAGGAATTAACTCATTAGTGAACACATTGTACTTTCCTTTAACGACCATGTTTTTGTATTTGATGTGAATGTATATATGGATCCGCAGGCCTAACTGATACTTACGTAACTTTCCAACACCATGAATATTAAAGTTACTAAAAGTGACAGGCACAAACCCATCAGCGTCGACCACGCCATTAATGCTCATTTTCATTGGGCCATCAAGCTCAGCTGAAATGTTTTTTACATTGGCATCAGCTTGTGCTGCGGCGTTATTGACAAATTGAGTGATCATCTCTTTGAAGTTATGCTCTAATTTATCAATTTGCGGATTTATTTGATTAGCAAACTGCTCGTATGCTTCTCTTGGTGCACCATTGGGAGAAATCAAACATTCACCATTGGAGTTCATTAACACCATAGGAATGATGTGATTGCTACCAGTGCCGATATTGGCGGTTGCACGCCGACAAGAAGGAGAATCCCATGTAATACTTGATGTACTCACAGACTGGGTTGATGTGGGTTTTACATCACCAGTTGAATACTTTAGGTTGCTTGCATGGAGTGTTTGAGCGAAAAGAGACCCAAAAAGTGCCAATGCGGGTATAACTAACTTCATCGTAATTTCCTGTTTTTTTGATTGTAAATGTTTTATGTTGAATGCTTAGAAACGGATACTGATCAATCCCAGTTTGATCCAATTGCGTTCATCGCGAATTTCAAAATTTTCATGATCCATGATCATGGTGTACTTCACTCGCTCACCAACACGACGGTTGTTTAGAGACTTTATAGGTACAATTGACTGCGGGATTGTTTGGGCCACATGTTGAATTGCTTGCGGTACTTTACGGCTCATATCGACCCCTAAAAACTCGAATGTATCGATGACGATTCGATTAAACTCACGGTTAATTTTTTCAATGATAGGTGGCGTTAACTTATCAAGAATACGTAAGAAAAAAGGTAATTTAACATCGGTATAAACACGGGGGCTAAAGTGCGATAAGTTGTTTTGAATGGTGATTGTATGGGTATTTACATTGTAGTGACCTTTTAATGAGACATTCTCATACTTAACGTGCAAATAGATTGAAATACCCATACCCAGCTGGTACTTTTTCATTTTTCCAATACCGTGGATATCGAAATTATTCAGTGTCACAGGTACGGTACCATTGCTGCTTATCACCCCATCAATCTTCATATGGATACTCCCTTCAACACGCGCGGTAATACTTTTGACACTTGCATCGGCTTGCGCTGAGGCATTGTAAACGTATTGGGTGATGGTCTCTTTGAAGTTATGCTCAATCAGGTTGATTTGTGGTTTAACCACATCACGCACGCTGTTATACAGCTCTGCAACTTCTGGTCCTGCAGTAAAGCCAGGCACGTAGCAGTTATTGTTTTGCATTACGATAACGACTTTTCTACCAGGACCGAGAATGGATCCTAATTGATCGCAGGTACTGGAGGCGCTGGCGTAGTCATTACTGCGCGCTTCTAGTACATCATCTGCGGTAACGGCTAAGGTGGTGCAGGATGTGCACGCGAGTAACGTCAGTATTTTTGATAACAATTTCATGTTAGTCCTTTATGTTGAGTTTAATGATTAATTATTCTGCTAGCGATTTTAAAAATGCGAGCTTCTGTTTTTCATGGGCGGATGGTTGATAATCCTGTCGGTCCAATCCGTCTATGTAAAAATCGTTTATGTCATACTGTTTAACTTTTGAATCTCCAAATTGTGCTTTTTCGCCGGGTAATGAACTCATTTTTTCAATTACAAACTGAGTCAAAATGAACTGTGTAGCAGTACTTGCAGAGCTTTGCTGAAAGAACACCGATTGATGGGCCGCCAATTTGATTGTTTGTAAGCCATCTTTTAAACGCGCTTTTGAGACTAAGTGAGAAATAGGGTTATTATCTTGGTCTAGTAAGTTTGCTCTTACTCGGTATATGCCTTTCTGGTGAACATCGAGTGTTAGGTCAAACACCATATCAGCTTGTTTGGTATAGGGAGGGTGGACCTTAACTAATGTTGCTGAGGGTGCTTGATATTGAAAGTTGGCAACTAAGTTAACTTGGTTTTCCGGCGTTTGTGCCTTTACGGTAAAAGACAAGGATGCTGGCCAGCTTGATTTACCTGCAATTTTACCACTGTAAACCCCGTTTACAGGTGTTACTTGAACCTGACTTAGAACAGTGCTGCTCGTTTGATCTGAAATGATAATTTGTGCCGTGGTAATATCACCAGTTAGTAAGTATTCAATCGTTTCAGGCGGGTGATATCTATATTTACTCAGCGCCAAAGAGATTTCACTGCCGGTATCGTTGGTGGGCATCTTTATCGGATAAAAGTGATTCGGGTTTAGTAACGTAAAGTCATTGTGTGACAATGGTTGTGAGTATGGCGGAAACGTTAATGTATGCGCATACATAGGCACGATATTTTGGGCTGCTTGTGCAAGAGGGAGTGCTTGCTTATTTATTATTTCAGCTGTTTTTAATGCAGGTTGTGCCACTTTAGGTGGCAACGTTATGTCTGAATTTGGCATGCCAACAGTTGATACGTTAGGTGTAGTGACACCGGTATTTTGGTCCAACCACACATAGCCAACAAGTGCCATTATGAATAGCAGAGAAAAAACTAATACGTATTTCTTCATAGTTTGGATACTTCGTAAAAAGTGGCAATCATTATGATTGCCACACGGTCCAAATAGATTAAAGCGAGTTCAAAATAAGTGTTGAATAGCTTTGTTGTTTAGATTCACTCACCAAACGGTAAGTTTTTTCCCAAAACCAGCTTCCCGTTGTTTTTTCATATGTGTTGTATGAAATGTTTTTGTAACCCGGTAAGTTGATCTGGACTGTTGCTGGTGCAACGGTGCCTTGATATGCTGAGTCGGTAATGTTGCCGTGACTATATTCATCACTCATTAGCAGTGGGTAGTGATATGGCATGAACCCAGATACTGCGTCACTTTGTGATTTAAGGTGGCCGTCTAAATCAATATTACTTGAGCAGCTACCAAAGCTATCGGCACGGCTTGCACCACATGATGAGTGTGTTGCAACCACCCCATCATCATTACCAGCGATGAAAGGAGAGGTGAGATTTAGGAAATCGCTGTCATCAGCGACGAAGCGTAAACGAGGTGCATTATCGCTTGGTAGTTGTGCTGTTTGACGTGCATTATTAACTTTCAAATCATGTAATACGCCTAAACCACTTTGTGGGATTTCCCCTAACCACAACTCAATGGCCTGTCTCACTAAACTGCCAACAGCGGACGGATCAGTTGCTGCGTTGACTGCGATATCGGCAAGTTCACTGCCACCGCCTGCGCCTGCTAAGTCAAATGTAGCCACGATATTAAGTGGCTGCATAGATGCATTTTCTAGCCAGTTTGCTTGATTATCTAAAATATAGCGTGCGACAAGGTCACCGGTTGAATGGGTAACAAAGACACACCCTGGGTTACAGACATTATCACGTGATAATTGCTGTAGTTTTGGCCAAATATAATCAGTGGCTATTTTGCCTTCAAGACGTTCATATGATGGCCAATCAATACGCTCATCAGCGTGATTTAACCAAAATGATGACCAGTATTGCTCTCCGTCTAACGCAACGTCAGTATTGCTTGCATTTGCTAATTGGTCTGCTTGAAAACCATGAATGAGAATGGTTTTGTATTGACCGGCATAAGCCGTTTGAGTAGCGCAGCTTAGCAAGGCGATTGAGCCAAATATCAGCGTTAAAGGTTTTTTCAGTAAACTCATTTTTAAATCTCCGTATAGTATTTTTAGTTTATTTTTCAATATCCTTTTGCTTTTAGAGCACAGCGAGTCGCCAATAGTGGTCACACTATCGGTATTCTCAGCAACTAAATGCAGTCGGGGGGAACTCACTAATTACATGTGTTATATATTTTCTGTAATTAGTTGTGTTAAATAGCAAGCGAGCAGAGCTTGCTATTTAAGTCTTACACCGCCGTTATGCTGAACTCGTTTCAGTTTTCCCTGAGGTTAATTCAACAAATAAATCAATGGTGCGCTCGCTACGACTTACGAATGGGTTACTCTTGTCCCATACATAACCTGCTAACACAGAAGTGATTTGGCGTTTGATTTTTTCTGGCTTATCGACGCTAAAAAATAACGATTTAAGCCTGCCGTCGTACCAACTGTCGATATAAGTACGCATTACATCGATGCCTGACAGCATGTGTTGCTGGTAGTCTTGCTCCCAGTCAACTTGCTCGCCATTAAGCTCTTTTGTGACTAAATCTGCTGCGACCGCACCAGATTCGATGGCAAACATAACACCTGCAGAAAACACGGGATCGATAAACTCACTGGCATTACCGGTTAACACGTAGTTTTTACCGTATAGCTGTTTGATGCCTTTTGAGTAGCCATGGATGGCTTTTGGCGCCATACATAGAGTAAGCCCTTCGATCATTTGTGAGGCATTTTCATTTTGCGACAGTAGTGTGAGGAAATGCGTTTCATCATCACCGTCTGGACTTTTTAATACCTCAGGGTTTCCAACAAAGCCGACTGATACACGGCCATCAGAGAATGGAATAAACCAAATCCACACATCTTCTGCATGCACTAAAATGGTCACTTTGCCATTTTCTTCACCTTCAACAACCCCATTTTCAGGCTTGAACTGGGCAAAGATAGTCCCTCTGACAGGCGATGATGACGGTTCATTGAGGTCTAAGTGATTCGCTAAGACTCGACCATAGCCACTCGAATCTACAACAAACTTACTTTGCACTTCTTTATGAGTACCAGCTTCATCAACCACTTGAACGATAGGGTGTTCTGGTTCGAAGTTAACATTGGTCACAGTGGTACCAAATTCGATATTAACTCCCATTTTTTGAACTTCTAGTGCGAGTACGTTATCAAAGTCATCACGTGGTACTTGCCAAGTCCATGTCCATCCCTCGGTATAGTTATTCGAAAAATCAAAAAACTCTTGAAATGGGCCCTGCTTAAAGTTGGCGCCTATCTTTTTTTGATAACCGCGTTCAAGTAACGCAGGCATAAAGCCGGCATCTTCAACGTGTGCCATACTTTGTGGTAATAAGCTTTCACCGATCACATAGCGGGGAAAGTGACTGCGTTCAACTATTTTGACTGTTAAGCCTGATTTGGCTAATTTAGCCGCTGTCATAGTTCCTGCTGGTCCAGCACCAATAATGAGTACGTCTACGAATTCCTTGATCATTAAGTATTCCTTAATCGCTTGAATATTATTAAAAATAAATACAACAAATTAAATACTGTGGTGTGGAATAGCTAACCTTCTTAAAACTTGAAATGTTAGCCATCCTGTTTGTTGTATTAATGTTCTGTTGCCCTGTTAAGAGGCGAGTGTGTTTAATAGTGTTGTAACTTGTATGATGTCCTCTGGATTTTTTATCCAATCATTATGATTGGATTTCAAAGTCAAAATACTCGGCTGTGAAGTGTCGACGACTTCATTCAAAAAGCTATCAGGGACTGTTAAGTAGTAATTAAGTAAATGCTCCACTAATAACTGCTTATCCCGATCTTCAGCGTCTTCGTTTGGTATCACTTTGCTGGTCGCCTTAAGCACAACCGTATGAGCGTTGGTTATTAACTTGTTAGCGGGGGTATATTCGTAGTTAATCTTGTCTGGTATCACATCGGCTAAATGAGGGTGAGTGTTGAATATCTCATTATTTACCATGTGGTAATTGAAACACGGGTCTGCAAACACCAAATGACTGACCTTATCACCTGCATATTCTAATTGTTTCGCGATTTCCACAGCGAGCGTTGCACCAAAGCTCCAACCAAATAATCGATATGGACCTTGTGGCTGGAGTTGCTTGATGTGCTGTACATATTGGCTTGCTAGCCTTGAAAAGTCATAAAATTGAACGGCAAACCCGCTATCTTGCTGAGTCTGAGCGGCGTAAATATTGTTAAAACAATGGCAAGGGCCTTGTAGTTTTGGTACAAGCGAGTTGATATAGCTTTCTGCACCACCCCCTCCAGGAGGCAGCAAGAACCAGGGAGTAGAGGGTTGATCTAGGTTATAGCTTAGCACTGAGTCAATATCTGATAAGGTGGTTAAGCCGCCTTGAGCAGCTGCGTCACATGCTTCCTTGATAACTTGCTCTAACGCGGTTTTAAACTGGTTTTTAAATGTGTCACTTTGCGCATCACTGAGTCGACTGGCAATACTAACTTGCAATTGACCAACTCGAACTTCTGCATTGATAATTAAGGCCATTAAATCGACATTACGCGGATCACTGGCCAAACCGGCGGACTCGGACAGCAGGGATAGCCCCTCACTTTTTGATGATTTCTTCGTATCTAATTGGCCTAAATAGTTAAAACTAATGTTTGGTAGCGCACTGGTATTTAAAAGCTGTTTAGAATTTAACACACCAAACCCAATGCCCTTATCTGGAATATTTCTCAGCATCTCTTTGGTATTAATAATGGTATCGGCGATTGTATGTTGTGACGAGAGCCGCACAGGGTACATGCTGGTAAACCAGCCAACGGTGCGAGAGATATCGATATTTTCTGCTAATTGCTCTCTACCGTGACCCTCCAAGGTAATATGACTTGATGTTTGGTCAAACGTTTTATTGAGTGCCAAAGATAAGGCTGCTAACAATAAGTCATTAATTTCGGTGCTAAAGCCTTTAGGGGCTTCTCTAAGGAGCTTATGCGTCAGGTGAGTATCAAAGCTAAAATGTGTGCGTACCACTTCTTGTGCAATTGGTGCTGTAGATATGTTTGTACACACGTCGTTCCAATAAGGCTGTTGTTGCTCAAACGGGTATTGCTCTAACGTCGTTGCCCATTGTCTATAGCTGCTGGTTTTTTCCGAGATAGGCGCATTTAACAGAAACTTACTGAGATCTTCAATTAAGATCCGCCACGAAATACCATCAATAATTAAATGGTGAAAAGCCAGATACAGTTTAGATGTGTTATCGACATGGTTATTGAGCACAGCACAACGCCACAATGGCCCCTTTTGCAAGTCAAATTGGCTTTGCATCGTGGTTAACTTGGTTTGAACATCGTTGTCAGCAAGGTGAGTCACATCCACAATTTCTAAGATTGGAGACGGGCAACATTCTAGATTTTGGTAGTTTTGGATGACCCCTTCGTTGTCAAACGTATACTGTGCGCGCAACATATCATGGTGAGAATGTAACCATGATATGGCGTCATTAACGCGCGTTATGTCTGTCTGTTCGGGTAGCTTTATCAAACAAGATTGATTGAAATGCGCTGGCTGCGCGAATTGTTGTTCAAAGAACCACTTTTGAACTGGCAGTAAGCCTGCTTCTCCTTCTAACACCCCTTCTTCACGCTCTATTTCAATACACGGGTCTTTCGAATTGACCTGCTGCGTTAATTGGCGAATAGTTGGCTGCTCAAATATATCTCTTGTAGTGAGCTGGTAGCCACTTTGTTTGATTGCTGACATCAATTGAATACTGATAATTGAGTCGCCGCCGATTTGGAAAAAATTATCATCAATACTGACTTTATCCAGGCCCAGCAAATGGCACCAAATTTTAGCAAGCGTCTGTTCTACTTCATTGCGTGGTGCAACGAATAATGCTTCAGTTGAGAAGTTGGGCTCAGGGAGTGCACGTTTATCAATTTTTCCATTCACAGTCATTGGTAATGAGGGAATCGCTTGAATGGCCGAGGGCATCATATAATTCGGAATTTTTTGTGTTAATTGTTGTGAGATGACGGCAGCATCAAATGGTGCATTGTCGTCTATCACGACATAAGCGACAATACGTTTAAACTCCTCATTAGAGAAGACTTGCACCGTTGCTGTGACGATGTTGTCACATTGTTGTAGTGCGTTTTCGATTTCGCCTAATTCAATACGATAGCCGCGAATTTTTACTTGAAAATCATTTCGGCCAATATATTCTAGCTGCCCATCTTGACTCCATTTAACTAAATCACCACTTTTATACATGCGGTTCATACCGCGCTGCAGATGTTCCGGTGTTGCAAATGGATTGATTAAGAAAACAGTGTCAGTCAAATCAGGTCTGTTTACATAACCACGTGCCATGCCAACGCCGCCTATATACAACTCGCCAACAACACCAGGCGGTAGTAGGTTGCCAGCAGGCGATAACACCAAGGCTTGTTTATTATTAAGCGCACGACCAATAGGCGCTGATGACGTATTACTGCTGAGCTTGCAGATGGTGGCATAAACAGATGTTTCTGTTGGGCCGTAAGCATGGTACATCGTGAGTTTAGGTGCAATTTCTTGAATTAACTTCACTTTATCTAAGTCTACTTGTTCACCACCAAAATTGATTTGCTTTAATGGGGTATCGACAAAAAAGGTGGTACTGGCAAAGCGGTTTAACAAGGCGGTTGTCATGAACAAGGTGTCAATGTCGTTTTCAATACATCTGATTTTTAACAAGTCAGGGTCAACAACGTTACCATGGTCAATCAGATGCATTGTGCCCTGATTACAGAGGGTTACAAAGCAGTCAAAGATGAAAGCGTCAAAGGTTATGCTCGACAAGCTCGCAACATTTTGTAGTAGGTTACGGTCTATAATGCTTGAATCGGTGGCAAAGGAAACGAGGTTTTGATGACTTATTTCGACGCCTTTTGGATTGCCTGTAGTCCCTGATGTATAGATGATATAAGCAAGGTCGTGTGGGGCCCTAGGTATACTCAAAGGGGTTAATTGTGTGTATTCCGATTCATGGTGAGTATCAGATAATATGCTTATTACTGTCTGACTTTCACCCGCCAAGCAGCTTTGTAAAGACGCTTGTGTGTCGTGTTGGGTTATCGCAACTTTTGCCTGACAATCATTCGCGATGTACTGCACACGCTGTGCGGGAAAATCTGGTGAGATAGGCACATAGCAGCCACCGGCTTTTAATATCGCTAATATGGCGACAATCGAGTCTATTCGCTTATTATGAAACAGTATAACTGGGAAGTCGTCATTATCAGAAATCGCTTGAGCGCGCTTAACCTCAATTAAGCGGTGTGCTAAATGGGTAGAGCGTATTTCTAAATCTTCATAGCTTATTCGATCGTTATTGCAAACCACTGCGTCACGCATTTGTGACTGTCTACTAAGGTGCGTTATTAATTCATGCGCGGTGGTGCCATGTGGGAACTCTGCGAAGGTATTATTCCAATCAGCTAAAATCTGAGAGTGTTGCTCAGCTGTGCATATGTCAATGTGTGCATGCTCTAGGTTAGGCTTTTGCCCTATCTGAGCAAGAATAAGTAACAATTGATCTATTAATACTGTCGCCTGTGATTGTGCAAGCCACTGTTGGTTATACTGCAAAGTAATATCAAGACTTTCGGTCTCTTTTACCACAAGCGTTAACGGAAATTCTACACGTTCTGCGCTGGCTGAAAACTGCCACTTTTTCGCTTGTTGCTGCGCTTGTGGATCATCCATGCTGGGATAGTTTTCAAATACAAGCAGACTATGAAATAAACGTTCGCCGTTATTTTGTAATTCAGCGAGACCAATATTACTGTGGCTATTTAATTCTAAAATCGCATTTTGGATAGTGGTGAGCTGTTCAGAAATACTGAGCTTGTTATCCCAATTAATCGCCAATGGTAGGGTATTAATATAGGCACCAACACTTTGCTCAACATTAGGCACAGGCATTTCTCTGCCGGCAACGACAGTGCCTACAATTGTTTGTTCGTCCCGTGTGTAAATTTGCACGAGTTTGTGCCACGCCAATTGAATTGCACTATTAAGCGTCACCGCTTGTTTACTACAAATATTCTGTAATGCACCGTAGTGATGATTGGGTAAACGAGTGCTAATCTCGTTTGCCGTAGTATTTACCCGTAATTTCTCCAAGTCGACCGTGATGGAAAACATACTGTTTAAATCATTTGCTGCAACGAACTCTTTCGTCTTCTTTTGCCAGAATTTACGCGTTTGGGTTTGCGTATCTCGCAGGTGAGCTTGCGCTAAATGGTAGGCTTCATCAGGTATCACCGAAGGTACAACATCACGCAGTAATACGCTGTAATACTGATGCACACATTGCATGAGTATTGGGCCACTCCAGCCATCACAAATGCTATGATGCTCGGTTTTTAAAAGTCTGTAGTGTTGCTCGGTATGTTTGACTAATTTGAGTTTTAATAGCCCTGGTTGAGAGAAATCAAATGGGGTATGTAACATCTCATACTCTAACTTCTCTATTTCTTGGTCATGTAGCTCTGGCGAGAGATGAGTTAAATCAACGACGTCATAATTGTGTGTATTAACACCCGCCTTTTTACTGATGATTTGCACAAGTGCTTGCTGATAATCATAAGCGGTGCGCAATGCGGGATACCGCATAGAAGTCAAAACCCAAGCTTGACGATATTTTTCTAGATTAATTTCGTCAAAATATTGCATTTGAGATTGAACTCGATACGCCACATCTTCGGGATAGCTCAGTTGATGCAGCACAAAGCCCTGCTGTAAATTATTGGCAGGATAGAGGGCTTCAATAGCATAGCGGTGCTGTAAAGATTGCAAGTGTGACATTGATATGTTGGTTAACTTATAGTCACTTGGAGTGTTTGTACTACCTAACTTGGCTTGCTCACAACAGAGTTCAATCGTTGTCAGTAACTGCTGTTCGAACTCAGCAAGGAACTGTTGCGTTTGGTTATTATTAAGCTGACTATTGACGTTAATGGTCAAACTATCGGCTACCACTGCGGCATTGATATCCAGGGCGAATTCAGAGGTGTTTGTTGGTGAAATTGCACTGCCAGAGTGCTTATCTACTAAGTATGCACCGTCAGGTTTTTTCTGTTTGCTGTTACTCCCTACTTGACCAAGATAGTTAAAGCAAATGGTGGGTAATGAGCCAGTAAGTTGTTCTGAGAAATAACATGGACCAAAACCAACGCCGTTGTCAGGAATTGCACTTAGCGCCTCTTTTATGTCAATAATCGTTTGTGTTTGACTGTCACGGGTTGTTAACAGTACGGGGTAAATCGATGTAAACCATCCAACGGTACGAGAGACATCTAGCGCGTCATCAATGGCTTCACGTCCATGTCCTTCCAGCATCACTAAGTTGTCTTTATTGCCTGTTAATTTGGTCAATGTGCTAGAAAGTGCACTTAGGATCAGATCTCTAGGTTGCGTGTTAAAGCCATGGTTAGCTTGCGTAACAAATAGGTTAGATGTGGTTTGGCTTAAAGTTAATTGCACTTGCTGTTGCGATGCAATTGGCTGCAATGGTGCGCTATTATGATCTAATATTTTTTGCCAATACACGCGCTGCTTAGAATGCTCCGTAAGGTAGTTATTGAGACCTGTTTGCCATTGGCGGTAACTACTGGTTTTGTTATTAGCTAGGTTTTTACCCGTTAACAACGTGTTGAGGTCCTCAATAATGATCCGCCAAGATACAAAGTCGATAATGAGATGATGAAAAGCACACAATAGATAATCAGTATTGTTTGCGGTGTCAGACAGTTTGGCCACCTGCCATAATGGTCCCGTTTTTAAATTGAATTCACTCTGCAGCTGTGTGGCTAATGCGTGATATTGATCGTCGTTTAACTCTGATATATCTCGTTCGATAATATCCGGTACAGAGAAATGCGCTTGATATTGTTGTACCACGCCCTCATCAGAGTCTTGAAATTGGCACCGAAGAATATCATGTTGCTCTGCGAGTTTAATGAATGCGTTATGCAGCGTTTCACAGCTGACTAAAGGCGGCAGCGCTAACACAAAAGTTTGGTTCCAGTGATTCTCATTGGCTAACTTTTTATTGAAAAACCAGTGTTGAATGGGGAGCAATTCAAATGTGCCAGTGAGCATACCTTGTTCAGCATCAATATGACGCTGGGTCGTATTACTTGTTTTTAGCAAGTACGCAAGACGTGCTGGTGTAGGTGCATTGAAAATATCTTTTACTTGCAGTTGTATATCTAGCTCTCTTAACTGAGACACAAGTTGGATACTGACAATGGAATCTCCCCCAATTTGGAAGAAGTTATCTTCAATGCCGACTTGTTCAATTCCCAAAACCTCCTGCCAGATGTCACACAGTTGTTGTTCTAGCTCATTACGAGGTGCAACGTAGTTGTTCTCATCAGTGAAGGTGGGAGTAGGGAGCGCAGCTCTATTGAGTTTCCCGTTGCCAGTTAATGGCAGGTCTTCAATTATAGTGAAGCTACTAGGCACCATATATTCAGGCAGCTGCTGCGATAAACTGACGCGTAATTGTGCAATGTCTACTTCGTCAGCATTGTGCGGCACGAGATAGGCAGCTAAAGCTTGGCCTGCATTGTGTGCTACATCAATCACCACCGCATTTTTAAGTTCAGGAAGTGCACTTAATACGGCACTTATCTCACCGAGTTCAACACGATAGCCCCTGATTTTAACCTGCTCATCGTTACGACCTAAGTATTGAATATCGCCGTTATTCAACCAACGCGCTAAGTCACCGGTTTTATACAGTCGTGTATGGTTAGGTTGATGAGAGAACGGATTATCAATAAAGCGTTCTTGATTGAGCTCGTCACGATTTAAATATCCTTTAGCGACACCACAACCCGAAATATAGAGTTCACCCGGCGCACCAATAGGCACAGGTAATAAGGCATCAGATAATACATGCAACTGCACATTACTGTAGGGTTTACCAATGCCCTGATGTTGGCGCGGATAGGCTTGCGCGAGCATCGCGCCAACGGTGGCTTCGGTTGGGCCGTATTCATCAAAGATGGCATCGCAATAGGGGGCGAGTGTTTGTACATTTTGCTCAGTGAGGGCTTCGCCCCCAAGCATGAGCGTTGCAACTTGAGTGTCACTGTCAGGGAAAATAGACAATGCCAAACTCGGGGTGGTTTTAACGAACTGTACATTAAGTGTACGGATATGGTCGCGGTAAGCGTCGACATCGAGAATATCACCGGTATATAAGCAGATCTGTTGTCCGTGTAACAGCGGGCATAAAGTGGTGGTAACAGATAAGTCAAAACAGTAGTTAGATGAGAAGTCGATACGTTGGTATTGTTTGCCAAGAGCGTGTGTTAACGCATCAAGGTAATACAGTGCATTACGCTGACTCAGCATGACACCTTTTGGTGTGCCAGTGGTCCCAGAGGTGTAAATGATATAGGCCAAACGCTCGAGGTTATTAGGTCGAGTCAGGGTAATATCGACCAATGGGTCGGTACACAGGTCCACATTAATACACTGAGCTTGGTCAAGCATCGGTGCCAAAGTATCACAGAGTGTTGTATCAGTGAGTACTAAAGCTGTTTGTGTATCTTCTAAAATAAACTCAACACGAGAGTGTGGGTATTGAGGAGATACAGGCACATAAGCGCCACCGGCTTTAAGAGTGGCCAATATGGCAACGAGCATGTTGACGCTGCGTTCAAAATACAATGCGATGGGACAATCAGCAGGTAAGCAGGTGTCGGCATCAGGGTGTGATTCAACAATATAGGCTGCGAGGGTATCTGCACGGTGATTGAGAGCTTGATAGCTCAAGGTCTCGCCGTCAGCGGTTGCAATGGCAATGGCATTCGGTGTTGCTTGGGCATGCTGCTCAAATAATGTTGCTAGGTCGAAGGTGGCATCAAACGCTCGCTCAGTGTTATTCCAGCTTTGTAGTAATGATTGCTCATGATTTAATAGCCCTGCTACGGTAGAAATAGGCTGAGTTTCATCGTCTAATAGTTTATCGAGCATGCACACAAACCGCTCACTAAGGGCCTCGATAAACGGCTTTGAATATACCGCAGTACTATAATTTAAATCACCGAAAACACCTGAATCGGCATTTTGTAACAGTAAGCTGATATCAAACTTTGCCACTTTATGAAGCGCTTTTATTTGTTCTTGTGGAACGGGCGCAAACAACTGTTGACTATCTTCGCTATTATTGGCGAACTGTTCTAGGCTAAACATCACTTGAAATAAAGGGTGTTGTGCGGGATCTCTGGTTAATTTGAGTGCATCGATCAGCTTATCAAACGGTAAGTCTTGATGGCTTTTAGCCTCAATGAGTGTTTGGTGTGTTTGCTTAATAAGTTCTACCCAATTTAACGCTGGGTTTGCAGATATCTTGAGTGGTAAACTATTTACAAGAAAGCCGACTAAGTTTTGAGTTTTAGAGTAATGGCGATTATCAGATGGAGTCCCAACAATGATTTCAGATTGATTACTTACTTTATTTAAAGTGAGTGCCCATGCGCTGATTAATACGACATATAAACTTGTTTCATGGCGCTGCGCGAGATCTTTTAGTTTATCTGAACGAGTTTTACCAAGCTGTATTGGGTGATCAGCACCTTGGTAACAAAACTCTTTAGGTCGATTTAAGTCGCTGTGCAATGTCAGTTGTTCAACACCATCAAATTGTGATACCCAGTAATCGAGCAGTTGCTCAAGCGTTTCACCTTCTAGGTGATTTCTTTGCCAATTGGCATAATCGCGGTAAGTTAACTCAACTGCAGGGAGTTGCACTTCTTTACCGGCTTCACGCATATAATATGCTTGATGTAGATCCCGCATAAATATTTCTGTAGACCAGCCATCAAAAGCAATGTGATGCCAAATGAATAGCAAGTATTGTTTCGTGTCTGTATGCCAAGCTAATACTCTAATACTTGCTTCATTATTTAAGTCGAAAGGCGTATGAATCGCTTCTTGTACTACAGCGTTTAAAGCATCATGTTCGTTATCTATTAAGCGACTTTGCAATTCTAGGGTGTAATCAATTAGGGTTTGATAGTCGCCGTTTTGATCGCTTTTAAAAACGGTTCTGAGTGCATCATGACGTGTTACCACATGCGTGATAGCTTGCTGCAATATATCGATAGAGGTATGGTCATCTAGCGCGACTAAATATGGAATATGATAGGCGCTGGTCCCTTGTTCGAGTTGTTCAATAAACAATAAGCGTTCTTGCGCAAAAGAAAGTGGTGCACGATTGAGCTCTGTTAGCTGGTTAAACAGCTGCTTAGAAAACACCTTCCGATGCTCTAAAAACTGCATTAGCTGAGGCTTGTGTGCTTTTAATTTACCAATCAATGCAGCATCAGGCGTGGTGTTTCCAAAAGATAACTCAAGACCACCATCTTGTAACCAGATTGATAGATTATTCTGCTTTAGCTCATTCAATAGCGACAACATAGTTATATCCTTATGCTATTTGTTTGTTCTTCAATATCTGAATTATTGGGTACGTCAATGTCAGGCCCTTGTGCTTGGGTATGACAATTATCAGCAATCGCAGCAACAGTTTTGTGTTCAAATAAAACGGTAATTGGAATTGATAATGACAGTGTTTTGTTACACTGGTTCATTAAACGGATTGCTATAATTGAGTCGCCACCAAGGCGGAAGAAGTTATCTTCAATGCCGACTTGTTCAATTCCCAAAACCTCCTGCCAGATGTCACATAGTTGTTGCTCTAGCTCATTACGAGGTGCAACGTAGTTGTTCTCATCAGTGAAGGTGGGAGTAGGGAGCGCAGCTCTATTGAGTTTCCCGTTGCCAGTTAATGGCAGGTCTTCAATTATAGTGAAGCTACTAGGCACCATATATTCAGGCAGCTGCTGCGATAAACTGACGCGTAATTGTGCAATGTCTACTTCGTCAGCATTGTGCGGCACGAGATAGGCAGCTAAAGCTTGGCCTGCATTGTGTGCTACATCAATCACCACCGCATTTTTAAGTTCAGGAAGTGCACTTAATACGGCACTTATCTCACCGAGTTCAACACGATAGCCCCTGATTTTAACCTGCTCATCGTTACGACCTAAGTATTGAATATCGCCGTTATTCAACCAACGCGCTAAGTCACCGGTTTTATACAGTCGTGTATGGTTAGGTTGATGAGAGAACGGATTATCAATAAAGCGTTCTTGATTGAGCTCGTCACGATTTAAATATCCTTTAGCGACACCACAACCCGAAATATAGAGTTCACCCGGCGCACCAATAGGCACAGGTAATAAGGCATCAGATAATACATGCAACTGCACATTACTGTAGGGTTTACCAATGCCCTGATGTTGGCGCGGATAGGCTTGCGCGAGCATCGCGCCAACGGTGGCTTCGGTTGGGCCGTATTCATCAAAGATGGCATCGCAATAGGGGGCGAGTGTTTGTACATTTTGCTCAGTGAGGGCTTCGCCCCCAAGCATGAGCGTTGCAACTTGAGTGTCACTGTCAGGGAAAATAGACAATGCCAAACTCGGGGTGGTTTTAACGAACTGTACATTAAGTGTACGGATATGGTCGCGGTAAGCGTCGACATCGAGAATATCACCGGTATATAAGCAGATCTGTTGTCCGTGTAACAGCGGGCATAAAGTGGTGGTAACAGATAAGTCAAAACAGTAGTTAGATGAGAAGTCGATACGTTGGTATTGTTTGCCAAGAGCGTGTGTTAACGCATCAAGGTAATACAGTGCATTACGCTGACTCAGCATGACACCTTTTGGTGTGCCAGTGGTCCCAGAGGTGTAAATGATATAGGCCAAACGCTCGAGGTTATTAGGTCGAGTCAGGGTAATATCGACCAATGGGTCGGTACACAGGTCCACATTAATACACTG
Source organism: Pseudoalteromonas sp. MMG012 (assembly GCF_018100875.1). Lineage (NCBI taxonomy): Bacteria > Pseudomonadati > Pseudomonadota > Gammaproteobacteria > Alteromonadales > Pseudoalteromonadaceae > Pseudoalteromonas > Pseudoalteromonas sp. MMG012. The sequence goes on along the minus strand of NZ_JAGJEF010000007.1, from coordinate 22,581 downwards.
AGCTTGGTCAAGCATCGGTGCCAAAGTATCACAGAGTGTTGTATCAGTGAGTACTAAAGCTGTTTGTGTATCTTCTAAAATAAACTCAACACGAGAGTGTGGGTATTGAGGAGATACAGGCACATAAGCGCCACCGGCTTTAAGAGTGGCCAATATGGCAACGAGCATGTTGACGCTGCGTTCAAAATACAATGCGATGGGACAATCAGCAGGTAAGCAGGTGTCGGCATCAGGGTGTGATTCAACAATATAGGCTGCGAGGGTATCTGCACGGTGATTGAGAGCTTGATAGCTCAAGGTCTCGCCGTCAGCGGTTGCAATGGCAATGGCATTCGGTGTTGCTTGGGCATGCTGCTCAAATAATGTTGCTAGGTCGAAGGTGGCATCAAACGCTCGCTCAGTGTTATTCCAGCTTTGTAGTAATGATTGCTGTTTGAGTGTTTGCGTAGCAAGCTGAGAATGAGGCTGTTCAGGGTTTGCACATAGCTTTGATAAGATCAGACTTAATTCATTCAGTAAGTCATTGGCCCTAACTGTGGTTAACCAGTTGGGATTGAAGTGCATTTTGAATGACAGTGAATCGCCTTCTTGTTGTGCAACAACGGATAAGGGGTAATCCCCTTTTTCGATTGACTCTCTAAAGTGCCAAGCGCCAGTTGTCTCAGGTGCCGGGTAGTTTTCAAATACGAATAGAGAATGAAATAAGCGTTCTCCATTATTTTGTAAGCGAGATAAAGATACGTCGCTGTGGCTATTAAGTGACGCAACACGCTTTTGTATTTGTTTGAGTATGTCTCTACAGCTGGCATCGGCAGGCCAATCAATTGCCAAAGGTAAGGTGTTGATGAACAACCCCACAGCTTGCTCTATCCCTTGTACTGGAATTTCTCGACCTGAGACGGTTGTACCAACAATCGTTTGCTCATCTGCACTATAAATTGCAATGAGTTTGTGCCATGCAAATTGTAAGGCCGCATTTAATGTTACCCCTTGTTGTTGACACACACTTTGTAATTGCTGCAGCGGTTCACCTTGCAGTTGCAGTTCAACGCACTCAACCTGTTCTAGAGTCCGATTAATATTAAAATCGATGGTATTATCGAGTAATGCGTTAATGGCATTGGCATTGCCAAATCGCTGTTTTTCTTGCTGCCAGAATGACTGTGATCTATCTGCATGTTTTAGGTAGTATGCCTGTGCATTCAAATAGGTTAATTGTTCTGTTACGTTAGGGGTATTGCCATCTAGCAGTTGTCGGTAATGTTGCGACACCGCTTGTAACAACATCGGCCCACTCCAACCATCGTTGATACTGTGATGTTCTGTTTTGATTAATGTGAAATGATTGGCTTGTTGCTTAATGAGCTTAAAGCGTATTAATCCTGGCTGTTGTAAATTGAACCCAATTTGGCGATCCTGCTGTTGTAGCTGGGTTATTTCTCGTTCGATACAGTTACGGTCTAAATGACTTAAATCAATGACTTCAAAGTTATTGTGGTCAATACTTGGCTGCTTAGTGACAATTTGCAGTAACGTCTCTTGCCAATCGAAAGCAGTTCTTAAAATAGGGAACTGCTGTGAGGTGTAATGCCAAGCTTTAATAAACAATTCGACATTCAGTGTTTGTTTTATGTCCATAACCAACTGAACACGGTAAGCATCATCGTTAGGGTAGTTGACACTATGATAAATAAAGCCTTGTTGTAGACTATTCGCTGGGTAAATTGTTTGAATATCGTATTTAGCTTGTAGGCTTTGCAAGTGCTGCCAAGAGAGATCTTTTACCCCATAATCAGCCGGTGTATTCAAGGTACAGATCTGTGCTTGTTTACATGCAGTATCAATAACTTGATGTAACGCAGACTTAAAATGTTCTAAAAACGCTAAGGTATGATTCTGATCGAGCTTTGACACGACCGAGAAGTCCAATTGACCATTCCTTACGGCGCCATTGATGTTTAATAGCAATGGGCTGTTAGCCTGCGCATTTTCTTGTGTCATGACGTAACCGACGTTTTGATCACTTAAATGCCACTCACCTTCTGTGCTGTTATTGTTTAATTGACCAAGATAGTTAAAGCATACCTGTGGTGTGATTGCTTGCATCTGTTGTGTGAGGCAAAAGCTACCAAAACCAATGCCTTTATCAGGTATTTGGCGTAAGTTTTCTTTGGTATGCACAATCGTATCAATGGTGTTTTCAGCAACATCTAACCGCACCGGGTATGTGGTTGTAAACCAGCCAACAGTTCTACTGACATCAAGTTGAGGGTCGATAAGCTCTCGTCCATGCCCTTCAAGTTGAATGTGGTTTGTACTTTCGCCAAATGTGGCTTTGAGTGCAATTGCTAATGATGACAATAACAAATCGTTTATTTCAGTATTTAAGCCAGTATTTGCTTCACGTAGTAACTTATCGGTATCACTTTTCGCTAATTGGATGGTGTATTGTTGCGCGTCGGACGAACTTTCGAGAGGCGAGAAGTCACTTTGTACTTGCTGCCAATATTTTAGTTGCGCTTGATTGTGAGTCGCATAATCTTGGACTGCGTTTACCCACTGACGATAACTTGTGCCCTTATCAGCTAAGGTTTCATTTTTAAGTAATGTTTGTAAGTCTTCACTAATTACACGCCATGAGACAACGTCGATGATGCTGTGATGAAAGGCTAAGAATAAGCGGTTATGCTTGCTGGATTCATGGGTGATCAATGCGGCACACCAAAGAGGTCCTTGGTGTAAATCAAACTGGCTTTGTAATTCGGTTAATGTCGCATGGATACCCTCATCGCCAGTGCTGAGATCGCTGGCATTGATATGTATGAGTGTGGGTGCCATGTGATCTGCTTGATAGCGTTGCACAGTGTTGTTTGAGTTTGTCTCGAAAGTACACCGCAGCATGTCGTGCTGCTGGTTGAGTTGCGCGAGTGCTTGCTGGATGTGTTGATGCGTATACGTCGTGGACACATTGAGCGTGAATGCTTGGTTCCAGTGGTTTGGGTTAGGGGGCAAATTGTCAAAAAACCAATTTTGAATCGGGAGTAATTCAAACTCACCTTCAAGTAGCCCTTGCTCTGTCATGATAGTAACTTCATGGCTTTGCTGGGTTTGTAATAAATAAGCTTGCTCAGCAATGGTGGGCGCTTCGATGATGTCTTTTACTTGAAGCACATGCCCAGCTTGGCGTAGTGCACTGACTAATTGAATTGAAACTATTGAATCTCCGCCGATGCGGAAAAAATCATCTCGAACGCCGATTTTTTCGATCCCCAGTACTTGTTGCCATATCTGACAAAGCTGTTGTTCAAGTTCACTTGTTGCCTCGACGTAATTATCGCTCGCGGTAATACTCGGCTGTGGCAAAGATTTGAAATCAATTTTACCGTTGTTATTCATGGGTAAGTGTTCTACTTCCATGAAATAGGTCGGTATCATATAGTCAGGCAGCGCTAATGCGAGTTTTTCACGTAATTGGACTTCGCAAAAAGCTTCTTTTTCATTGCGAATAAAGTAAGCCAGTAGTTGCTTGTTACCCGCTTGTTCGAAAACAGTAACAACCCCTTGCTTTATTTCAGTTTGATCTGTGAGAACCGTTTCAATCTCAGGTAACTCAATGCGGAAACCGCGCAACTTAATTTGATGGTCGTTGCGGCCAATATACTCAAGTTCGCCTCTAAAGGTCCAACGAACGAGATCACCAGTTTTGTATAGCTTGTCATACCCATTTTCGATATCCGATGCACTTGCAAAAGGGTTATCTATGAAGCGCTCAGCAGTGAGCTCAGGCTTATTGAGATAGCCCTTGGCTAAGCCAGCTCCACTGATATAGAGTTCACCAGCAACGCCTGTTGGAACTGGCGTGAGGTTATCATCTAATAGATATACTTTTCGTTGGTTGATTGGCTGACCAATGGGTACTGAACCGGTAAAATCAGCGCAATTGTAGAACGTTGCAAAGGTGGTACTTTCGGTTGGCCCATACGCGTTAATTAATCGGGTTGGGCGGTTATCGCGGGCAATAATGTCTTTTACTATGTGTGGGGTTAAGGTTTCGCCGCCAGAAATTACACATTTCAACCCATCATAGATGTTATTTTTTTGTACATATAATGAATCGAATAATGTTCGGGTCAACCACAGTATGGAGATGGCATTTTTCTGTAAAAGTGTGGCTATTTGATCCGGTTCAGCACCACAGTGGGCAGGTGCTACAACAAGCTTTGCCCCTTGTACGAGAGGCGCCCATACTTCAAATGTGGCAGCGTCAAAATTTGGGTTCGACATATGCAAGTATACGTCATCACGAGTCGCATTAATCACGTCAGTCGATTCAACAAGTGAGACAATTGCTCTATGCGGTACGACCACGCCTTTTGGTTCTCCAGTGGTGCCTGAGGTATAAATAATATACGCATCATCAGCGCTGCTTGTTGTGGCAATTTGGCATCTTGATTGCTCAAACAACTGCACTTTGTCAATGGGAACGGTATTACAGCTAAAGGCTTTATTAAGGCGTTCAAAACGCAGTTGTAAATCAGATTGGGTCAATACCAATGTGCACTGTGTATCATCCAATATATAGCTGATCCGCTGATCTGGATACTCTGGGTTGAGTGGCGCATAGGCATAACCTGCTTTTAATATAGCAAGCATACTGACAACCATGTCAATAGAGCGTGTTGCAAAAATACCAATAAACCTACTCGGGTTGTCACTGCGTGCTTGTTCAGCTTGTATGTGTGAAGCGAGCGTGTCAGCACGTTGGTCGAGCTGTGCATAGGTTAACGTATTAGAGTCATCTTGCAGTGCAATATCGTCGGGATAGCGCTGCGCATTTTGCCACACCAAATGGTGAACCGTTGTTTTTAAATTTACTGATGGCGTGTTGTTATGGTCAATTAATAGGCGTTGTGACTCAGCTTCATCTAGAAATACAATATCGTTATGTGATTGATTTAAATCCTGTGTTGTCGCAACCAGTACTTTTTCCATTTGTTGTAAAATACGGTTAGCTTTAACTTGAGTGAGCCAGCTATGGCAAAAGCTCAGTTTTAGTAGTAACACATCTTGCTGCTCTACCACGCTGATTGTAAGTGGGTAGTCCACTTTTTCGATCATTTTATTAAATGACCAAGCTAAAACATCAGTGCCTGTTGGGGTAGGGTAATTCTCAAAGACAAATAAGCTGTGGAATAGCCGAGATCCAGGGTCTTGTAATTCAGACAAGGCTACTCCAGTATGGCTGTTCATTTGAGCAATAGCGTGCTTTAGTTCAGTCAGTAAGTCGCTAATAGACTTTGACTGAGACCAGTTCAGTGCTAGCGGTAATGTATTGATATACAATCCAACGCTTGAGTGGATCTCATCAATCGGTAATTCGCGCCCAGACACGGTTGTGCCCACAATTGTTTGTGTATCTTGACAATATAATTGAATAATTTTATGCCAAGCAAATTGCATAAGCACATTGAGAGTGAGACCTTGCTGTTGCGCAAGTTTTTTGAGTGCACTGTGTAAATCCGAAGGCAGTTTGAGCTCGCAGCTTCCAGCATTGGTCAAAGCCACTGACTTAGATAAATCGATATGGGTACTTAACATGCGATTCAAGTCATTTGCATGTTCAAATTGCTGTTTCTGAGTTTTCCAATATGTGTTATCTGTCAGTGTTTGCTGTGCATAATGGCGCTGAGTTGCTTCATATGCTGTTTCCTCAATGACAACTGCAGGTTTTTGTTGAGACAGTAATTGGTAATTCTTGTGCACAGTTTGCAGTAGTACAGGAAAACTCCAACCATCACTAATACTATGGTGCTCTGTTTTTAATAATGTAAAGTGTTGCGCGCCGCGCTTTATTATCTTAAAACGCATTAAGCCAGATTGACTGAGGTCAAAAGGGGTATGCCTATCTGATTTTATAATGTCTTCAAGCTGTTGTTGTTGCTGTTGAACCGTTTGATTGGACCAATCAAGGAATGAAAAATGGCCGTCAGTGAAGCCTGCTCCCCCTTTAATTACTTGTAATATGTCATTTTCCCAGTCAAATGACACGCGCAATGCAGGGTAACGCATAGAGGCAAGGATCCATGCTTCTTTATATAAATCTAAATCGAGAGATTGGTTGTAATCTATGATTAATTGGACTCGATAAGCATCATCATCAGGTTGTACTAAGTGATGATATATAAACCCTTTTTGCATGCTATTAGCAGGGTAAATTCCTTTTATTTCGCTATCAGAAGCAAGTTCGTTGTCTAAAGCTTGTTCAAAATCTGATTCATTAAAGATACGTTTATCATTTAAAAACTGTAGTAACGTACTTTTGTTTTCTGTTAACCATTCAATCCACTGCGGGCTCACGCCAGCATCTGAGTGTGCTATTTGTACTTTGTCGCCATTGGCCCAAACTGCGACATTATCCTTTGCTAGTAATTGGCATAAGTTCAACATAATTTAGATCTCTAACTGCTGGTTTTTGGTTGTTTTAGGAGTTGTTGCTTTAGGTGCTGCTGATATCACTTTATTCTTTAATTGGGTAAGGTGATCGACACTCAAACCTTTGACATCAAAGTCACTGGGAGTGGTCACCGTGCCTTTTTTCGCTGTCTCTAAGGCGACTTGAACGACACGTTTGATTGCTTCTTGAAGCGCCTTTTTAAAATTAAACGCGGTCTCAGGCGGTAATTGAGCATTAATTTTGATCCGCAGTTTCTTATCTTGAATAAGGGCATTAATGTCTAGCAATAAATGACTGGTGTTACGGTGATCCACCGTACTTGTTTGCAGTGATCCATCAATTTGCCATTCAGATTGCGTAGTGTTTGATAGCTGACCAAGATAATTAAAGCTCAAAGGGGGAAGCTGCCATTGAGGGTTATGAGCATGATGGGCCCCAAAGCCCACACCTTTGTTAGGCACTTTTCTTAATGCCTCTTTAACTTGAATAATGGTCTGGTTGATAGTCGTGGCAGTATTGAGCTTTAAAGGATACAAGCTTGTAAACCATCCAACGGTGTTATTGATATCTAAGTCATCACACCATAACTCTCGGCCGTGGCTTTCTAGTGTAATAATTGGGCTAGATTGTTGTAATGATGTGCCAAGACTTATGGCCAGAGCACTGAGTAACAATTCTTCGATATTGGTGTTGAATCCTTTGTTCGCTGATGTCAAAAGTTGGTCAGTGAATTGGTTATCAAATTCAAGCCATTGAGTTTGCTTTTCATGGGCTTTGTCTGGTAATTGTGGGGCATGGCTTAACGTATCCAACCAAAACTGCTGTTCATCAGCATGTAATTGAGCATAGTTAGACATCGCATTTACCCATTGACGATAGCTGCTTCTTTTCTCAATGAGTGGTTGTTCTTGTAACAGACTTTGTAAGTCTTGCGCAATGATGCGCCATGAGACAGCGTCAATAAGTAAATGATGTACAGCAAAGAAAACACGATTGAAGGTCTGTGAGTCATCAGTTAATAATATGGCTTGCCACAAGGGACCGTCGGTTAAGTTAAAGTTGGCTTGGTAGTCATTTAATTGTGCAATGAGCGTATCTTCACTGAGCGCAGTCGTATCAATGCTAAGCAGTTCGGCCATACCAGTTTCTAGCACATATTGCTGTTGGTGATTTTCAGTATCAAAGCGACAGCGCAGCATATCATGCTGCGTACTTAGCTGCTCAAGGGCATGTGATAGTGCATCATAACTCACTGACTTAGGGACGAGTACACTAAAGCATTGGTTCCAGTAATTTGGATTCTCTAACGCTAAATTAAAGAACCACGACTGGATCGGAAGGAGTGAAAAGGATCCTGTTAGCGCACCTGTTTCTGTTACTATATGTCGTTGGTTTTCTTTTAAATCGATTATTCTCAGTGCTAATGTTTGTGCGCAAGTACATTCAAAAATATCTTTCACTTGTAACTCAATTGACTGCTTTCTGAGTTGCGCGACAAGTTGAATGGTGAGAATTGAATCACCACCGATATTGAAAAAGTCGTCTTTGACGCCGACTTTCTCTCGACCCAATAACGATGCGAACGCATTACATAAGATTTGCTCAAGCTCTGATGTAGGCTCACAGTATTGACTATCACTTTCGAAGGTTGGCAAAGGCAGTGCTTTACGGTCAATTTTACCGTTACTGGTTAAGGGAATTTCATCTAACTCTGTAATGGTTTTTGGGCACATATAATCAGGTAAGTTTGCGACTAAATATGTGCGCAGCTCTGAGGTTGATATCTCTTTGTTTGCGGATTTCTTAACATACGCGGCTAAGTACTTAGAGGCTTGCTCTTGTCTATCAATAACGACAGCCTGGTCAACACTTGCATGTTGGCTTAAAATACTTTCTATTTCTCCCAATTCTATTCGATACCCGCGTATCTTTACTTGGCCATCATTTCGGCCGATGTATTCAAGTTCACCCCGTGGCAGTTGCCTAACAACATCACCTGTTTTATAGAGACGGTTGTAGCCAATACTTTGTTCATCAGCAGTTGCAAATGGATTTGAGATAAAGCGCTCAGTTGAGAGGTCATCGCGATTTAAATACCCACGTGCTAACCCAGCTCCCCCAACATAGAGTTCACCTAGAGCACCGACCTCGGTTTGCTGCATGTGTGAGTTGAGTACATAAGCAGTCATATCACTAATAGGACGGCCAATAAAGGATGCTTTGGTGTTGCTGTGTACTGTGAGCTCTTTGTAAGTTACGTGCACGGTCGTTTCTGTAATACCATACATGTTGATGAGCAAAGGGTGATTGTCGCCATAGTGTTGCCACCAAGTAAGGAGCATTTCAGAGTTGAGTTTGTCACCGCCAAAAATAACGAACCGCAATGCACTAAAGTCTAACGATTGCTCAATAGCTTGATTGCTAAATTCATAAAAAGCACTCGGTGTTTGGTTTAATACCGATATTTTTTGTTGTGAGCATGTTTTAGCAAATGCGGCAAAATCTCTGATCTGTGACTTTTTCGGAATGAATAAGGCCCCCCCATGGAGCAGTGCGCCCCACATCTCCCAGACGCTAAAGTCGAATGTATAAGCGTGGTAAAGTACCCACCGATCTGAATGAGTAAATTGAAAGTTCTGTGCTGTAGAGGTGAACAACCTAAGGACGTTATGATGTGTTTGCATGACGCCTTTTGGTTTTCCTGTGGTTCCCGAGGTGTATATGATGTAGGCAATATCTTGGCTTTGTGGCCCAGATTCAGCGAAACACTGACTGCATTCCATAGCTGCATCAACTTCAATTAATTGCGTTGTTATATTAAGCAGTTCAATTTTTTGCTGAACTTCTTGGTGCAACTCACTATCGATGATGAGCAGGGCAGGTGCAGTATCTTGTAGAATGAAATCAGTACGAGTACTGGCATGATCCGGAGACAATGGGATGTATACAGCGCCCACTTTAACAATCGCTAAAATGGCAACTAGCATATCAACGCTCGGCTCCATATAAAGCGCAATGTGTGCCTGAGCGGGCGTCTGCCCGAGATGCTCAAAGCGGGCATTAATAAGGTTGGCTACTTGGTTTGAGCGCTGTTCAAGCTCTCGGTAGCTAAGTTGTGTATGCTCAGTGAAAATTGCGATATTGTCAGGATGAGTATTCACTTGTTGCTGGAATGTGTGGCTAAGAGAAGTCATCTCGGTGTAGTTTTCGGCGGCATTATTACCATGACTCAGTAACGCATTCTTCTCTGCTTGAGTCAGAATTGGTAAGCTTGCGATACAGCCTTGTTGTTGGCTTTGCAGCGCTTGTAAAAACCGAAATTGCACATCCCCAAATCGCGACAAGGTTTGAGGTGTAAACATTGCTTTATTAGCGACAATTTTTCGACCTAAGCCACCAGAAGTTTCAAAGTGTGTGAATTCAATATCAAATTGCGCAATACTTGGTTCGACCGGAATACCTTTGACGATAACGTGTTGTTGACCAAGCTGAGTTTGATAGCCTTTACGACCAATCATAAGTGGCGTAATGTCTGCGCGTATACCTTTTGTTTTGAGTTTGGCAAGATAATTACAGGTTACATTTATGTATTTTGCCGCGTTGCTGTTGGGCTCATGACTCAGTAATAACTGTGTGAGCCCACTAGATACTTTCAATACAAGTTCAGACAAACTGAGTGTATCTATGTCAGAAATAGAAAGTGGCTCGACATCAGAGTAATGACCTAGTAGCAAGCGTGTTTTTCTGGTACGTCTTGCCATAGGAATACCAATGGTTAAATCGGTTTGACCTGTCATGTGATATAAGGTGGCAAATGTACTTGCGAGCACGACACTAAAAGCGGTTACACCATAGTGCTTCGCTGATTCTTTTACCCAGTCGAGCCCTTCGCAGCTTTCCACTCGCGTTGATACCCCATCGAAGTGATGTTCAGTTGGTATTGTATCGGGTGTAAAAAATTCAACCGGAAATAGGTCTAAATCAACATCAGAGGTCTTATCTTGGTATGAATATTTGTATTGAACGTCCAATAAATCGTGCGCACAGTTGTCTAATACCGATTCTAGGCATGCTAATAAGTCACTGACGAGTACTTGCAAAGACCATTGATCGCAATTGATATGGTGGCCTTTGATCACAAGTATATGCTGGCTATCGTTATTCAATAAATAAAATTGAAAGGTTTCTTTTTCAATGTCAATTGTCTGTTCAATTAACTGCTTGGCGATATGAGTAGGAGGTTGCTCACGTAAGCTTTTGGGCACATCTAAGAACGAGAATAAACCATTTTTAATTGCAAGTTGTGGATGATCATCCCCTTGCGAAATTGAGCTATGAATGACAGGGTGGCGATCAATCAGTAACCTTAACGCTTGGTTAAACTGTTCACGCTCAATTTGGCCACTAAAAGACAGCGCACACGCGACATTGTAGACAGGGTTTAAAGCATCAAGTTGCTGCGCTTGCCACACATGTAGCTGCCGATGGCTTAGCGTTTGTAGTTCAACTTGTGATATATGCTGAGTCATTTATCAATCCTTTCTTAAAATGGTTAGCAAAGCGGCATTGGCCACTTATCGTTGTAATTATTATTTGGTGGAGTTGAGTTTATTTGTTGATTTTCAAACGAATGAAGTAGGTCAATTACGGTATGTCTTTGATTCTCAATATACATATGGTCACCGTTGAACTGGTGAAAACAATGTTTAACACAAAATTGAGGCCATGAAGCAATACTCCTATGTGGAACTACAGTGTCTTTATTGGCATGTAAGATATGCACGGGCATTGTTAATAACGCATCTTTTGTCGCAGTAGGCGGGAATTCTGCTAACTTAAAGTCGCTTCTGAATACGTCTGTAATGAGTTTTGCGACATCATCAGTTAACTTCCTATTAGGCAGTAAACCATGCTCAATTAAAGCGTGATAAAGTGCTGTGTCACAGAGCTGACTATAGTGCGTATACGGCTTTTTTTGTGGGGCGCGACATGCAGAAAGAAACAAAGCTGACGGCAGTACTTTCTGCTTTTTAATTTGATCGCAGGTCAAGTAATACGCGATCATGGCACCAAGGCTGTGACCAAAGAACACTGACTTATTATTTTCATTTAGAACGACTTCGTGATTGAGATACTCCAAAAGAGCAGGCCACTGATCCAATGGTACAGTACCTGCTTTTATTCCGCGTCCCGGTAAGTCCACTGCGTGAAGTGTCCAGTTATTAGGCAGCAATGTTTGCCATTGCCGATATAACACAGACGAACCACCAGCATGATGAAAACAATATAAGTCAACCTTGTTCACAGCTTCATCTCCAAGCAAGGTGTGAAGGCGATACATTGACCATTTAGCAGCGAATTAGTCGTTACAAAATCAGTGATATAGCGTGTTATTTCTTGGTAACTGCTGACTAATGGGCGTGCACCTAGCACCCCGCCTTTTAATTCACGTTTGCGCTTTTTGGCCTGCTTAGTATCTGCGGCCATCATAGGTAGAACGAAACTGTTTGCAGTAAACCCCGTACCCTGATACTCGCGTGCTAACGTCATCATGAAGGCGTTTTGAGCATGATTGCAGACACTTGATGTTGCACTGTGTTGGTAATTCAAAGTGTCTGACTGCATGAGGAATACTAAGTTTCCACCGTAGACACGAAAGCCGTCAGCCAAGGCTTTCATAGCTTGAAAGCCTTGATTTAAGTGCCGAGTAATAGCAAAACCAGCTGCTGTATCTGTTGTGACTGCGCGCTCATCAATATTATTTACGGCATGAATAACATGCAAAGGAGATTGCTCTGCACGTTGGTCAATAAAGTCACTTAATGCATTACTTAACTCAACTTGAACGGTGTCGTTAAACTTAAATTGTGGTAACTGGGTGAACTGGGCAGATAAATTATCAGCTGGGTTGATCAGTACCACGAGGTGTTGCTGCGCAATAAGTGTTTCAATTGCGTGCGCATCAAATTCATTGTTCGCATGAAAATACAAATATGTGTGAGAGGTCATACTGCAAGGCCTCCATCTAAACGCACAACGGCACCAGTTTGATAGTTTGAAGCAGAAGATGCTAGGTATAGTGTGGCATCGGATATTTCCTGTACACTTCCTACTCTGCCAAGTGCAGTATGCGATAGCACGGGTTCAATAATAGATTGAGGTATATGGTCAATCATATCGGTGTTAATAAAAGTGGGCGAGAGGGCATTACAGTAAATGCTATCTTTACCATATTGGCGGGCAACAGTCCGTGTTAACCCGATAATAGCGCCTTTGGAGCACGCATAATTGGCTTGACCTTCTCTGCCACTCACGCCACTTTGAGATACCATATTAATAATTTTGCCTTTTTGAGCTTTTTGCATATGCGGCAAAACCGCTTGTGTTAAATGCAATGTGCCCAAAAAATTAGTAGAGAGGACGTGGTCAAATTGTGCAAACGACATTGTTTGAAATAGGGCATCTTGTGCTACCCCTGCGTTATTGATTAAGACATCGATTTTTTGATGACGGGCAATAATTTCGGTAATAGCAGAGGTAATAAAAGCTTGATCTGTTACTGAACCTGAAAGTTGCGTGAAACGGTCACTTTCCAGGCCATCAATCGGGTCTGTAGAGCGACATATTCCGTAAACTTGAGCGCCTTCTTGTAAAAAAGAATGCGCAAGACCTTTACCTATACCGCGTGATACACCGGTTATTAAAACAATTTGCTGACTAAACACGTCTGTTTCCTTACTAATTTACGTAACTAATAACTAAATCGGCTTTTGCGACAAGCTCATCATCGACATAAGCCTGTGCTTTGAATTTGGCCATACTGCCAAATTCCGTCGTAAGATTTGACACTACTTTAATGATGTCTCCTGGGTGTACTGGCCGAGAGAATTTTGCTTTTTCAATACAAGAAAGCATGCCACCAGATTTACCCGTACCGCAGCACAACCCGCTGATCTGAGCCATTGTTTCAATGATCAGAACGCCAGGGAAAATAGGCTGATCAGGGAAGTGTCCTTCTAGGCCCGGCTCGTTGTGAGAGACAAACTTCAGTCCAACAATTTGTACTGAAGGCGTCAATTCAACAATTTTGTCGGCGAATTTGAATGGTGCCTTATGTGGTAAGTTATCTGTGATCATGCTTTTTCATCTCCCCAATCAAAGCAAAGGTAAACAATTATGAAGAACACGATGCTCGTGGCGGCTAAAATATATAGCTGCTTCGCAACACTTGCTAAGTCTGCTCCTTCATTTGCCACCAATCGCAGCGCATCTAAAAACGCTGTAGTTGGTAAATAAGACACAATTTCGCGAAGGAGGTCTGGGAAGTTAGCAGTATCAAAATAGATACCCGATAGAAACATTAAAGGGAAGTAGAGTAAGTTTGATATTCCAGAAGACACCTCAACTCGCTGACTTCTGGCACCAACCAGTACGCCCAACATACAAATACAGAATGAGCCAAGTGTCATTACAGCCACAATATTTATGATGCTGCCTTGTAACGAGTAATTGAATAATAAATTAAAGGCTACAAATAAGATTATCATCTGAAAAACAAGAAGAAATAGTCGAGCTAATACAATACCAATGATATAGTCCCGGCGCTTAAATGGAGACAGACGCATACGCTTGAAAAAACCATTCTGTCTATCCGATACCAAGCTATTTGCAACAGATACTAAAGCGAGACCAAGAATTTGTAATACGATGATCCCAGGGATCAACCAATCCGTGTATCTGTAGCCTTTAATGCTGATCACCGAACTGTGAACTTCTTGATCCTGTGCAGCTGCCTTTAAGTGCATAAGGTAATTGCGGGCTTTTAAGGTTTCGTCAGAATTGTGTGTCGAAAACATGGAATTTGGCGTGAGATAGACTTGAGGACGCAACTGGCTTTGCAGTGTGCGTAGCAAGTCACTTGGATGCTCAATAGGCTGCTCTGCATTTGCATCAATAAATGTTTGTTCTAGTGCCTCTGATTCAGGTTGGTTGAGCGAAGTCACAGACACCAGCGGATCTTGGCGCATAGCTTTTAACCAAGCAGCATCAACTTTTGCTTCATGCATGACCACAACGTTAACTGGTGTCATATGCGAGCCACCAGAAAATGCCTGGATCAGTAAAAGTGCAATTAAAATTGGCAAACCAAAGGTCCAAAGCAGCACGGCTCTGTCTCTAAAGAACGGCCTTATATTGATTAGCATTAACTGCCAAAACGGATAGAGTTTAGCTGGAGTTGCGTTATGCATAACTTTCCCTTGAAATTGAAGATCCTGTTAACTTTAAAAATACGTCGTTGAGTGTGGCTTTTCGTGGTTCTTTAATAATGGGCGCTTCGAATGTACGATTGATAATGTCGTTAGGGCGACCAGCCTCGATAATTTTCCCTGAATTAATAATGGCTAAGTTGTCACATAGGAATTCCGCTTCATCCATATAGTGCGTTGTCATCAAAATGCAGGTACCAGATTCTTTTAAATCTTTGATGATATGCCAGAAGTCTTGTCGGCTAGTCGGATCAAGCCCAGTGGTCGGCTCATCGAGAAAAACCAATCGAGGTTGTCCAACAACCGCCATGGCTAAAAAGACGCGTTGTTTCTGACCACCACTTAACTCACTTAACCATGCATCTTTTTTCTCGAGCAAATTGAAACGCTCGAGTAATTCCAGTATCGGCGTATAGTTTTGATAGAAGCTTGCAAACAGTTCAACACACTCCTTAACTTTGAGTTTGTCGTACAGGTTGTTGTGTTGCATGACACCTCCCATCAGGCCACGCAATTGTGTTTCATGTTTTTGCCATGTGTAGCCAAATAAAGTGATTTCTCCAGAGGTCGGCTTACGCAAACCTTGAAGAATTTCTAAAGTGGTTGTTTTTCCGGCACCATTTGGGCCTAGTAAACCAAAACATTCGCCTTCTTGAACCGAAAATGAGACATCATCGACTGCTACTTTATTGGTCCGTGAATACACCTTTCGCAAAGATTTAACTTCTATGACGCTTGTCATGTGATTTCCTTATTTTTTAGACTTTTTAAAATACAGGCGCTCAGTGCCCCAGTAAGATTGACGCTGACTACTAAGGCATATTGCGATTTATTCATTTGCAACGCTTGGTGAATTGAAGGGCCGATTGCACAGGTCACAGAAGCGGGTTTATTTTGTGTAATTCTCGCTTGTGGGAAGGCTTTATCTAAATAAGTAAGCAGTGGAGGTATATGGCTATCGTCCAGTACGGTTAAGTAAATATCTTCAATCGTAACCCCTTGTGTTTGCAGTGTATTTAATTGAGTGAGGCAATGAACATCATTTTGGCTATCGGTAATATTCAAGCACTTTATGACTTCTGCAATAGGGTTATCGTTCGGTGTTAATTGTGTTTCGTTGGCAAGTACTAGGCTACAACTGTAGGCCCCTTGATTTAATGGCTCAATTGGTGCTGTTTCAAATGCTGTTTTGCTGATGGTATTAATATCTTCAGCGCTACAAACAACCCCGTATGCTTGCCTTCCTTCTCGCAAATGAGCGTAGGCAAGGTTGAGGGCTTGTAGGTGGTCATTACCTAGATCACTAATACAGGTCGCACTGCCTTTAAAGCCAAATGTAATAGCAAGTTGACCAAGAGTAGCGTTAACGACAGTATTAGGGAAAACGGTGCTTTTTAGTTCACCAATGCCCTGTGTGAATAATGTATTTATATTTTTATCAAGCACATCCGCAGAACCTAAAGAACAAGCGAAATAAGCCCCAAAACTATCAAACTCAGACTCGGTAAATGTTCGATTACAGTCTTGTAGCGCATAGGTTGTTGCACCCAATGCAAACTGTGAAACAGTGGTCATGCGTCTTTGAAAAAGTTTAGGGAAGTGATCTTTCAGTACAAAAGGGTTTGGCAAGGTAATTTCGGAGCTTTGACTCTGCAAGACAGTGGTGTCTGATAAATATGCACTCCCAAGAATAAACACACGATGTGTAGGCACAGGCAGTGACTGCACATTATTTTTACTGACAATGAGCGTTGTATTGTGACCACCAAATGCAGAGTTGGTGACAGCAAAGTGTGCGGTATTTTGCTGCTTCACATCATTTATAATAAGGTTGTAGCCTTGACAATCTGGCCTGATATTCTCCCCATTTAAGGTGGCTGGTAGGAAACCATTGTCTATAGCGACGGCTGAAGAAATAAACTCAATCGCGCCTGCAGCGCCTAAAGTATGCCCGAAATAAGACTTTGAACTTGAGATAGGAACACGTTGAGCGAGTTCTTGGCCAATTGCATTGGTAATACCGTTTAGCTCAGAGCCATCATTTGCTGGTGTGCCAGTACCGTGACTATTGATGTACTCAAGTTGCTCTGCCGTTATAGCTGAGTATTTTAATGCCTGCTTGAAAGAACGGGTAACGCCAGCACCTTCTGGGTTCGGAGCAGTTGCATGAAACCCATCTAGGCTTGAGCCTGTCGCCAAAATACGATATTTAATATCAACATGTCGGTTATGTGCGTGTGTCGCAGATTCTAATACTATAAATCCGGCACCCTCTCCCAAACTCAGACCCGTTTTATCATCATAAGGAGAGCACACATCATTACTTAGCGATTGTACAGAATGAAATCCTCCATATACTAGCTCTGCGAGTGCGTCTGTTCCCCCTGCAATGACAATGTCCACTTCGTCAGATTCAATTAACCGTTTGCCATGCGCGATAGCGCTGCTACTGGCGGTACATGCAGACGTAAATGTGATGGTTGGGCCCAGTATATTGAAGTGAGATCTCACTGATTCGGTAATATGGTGCGGCGGAAAAAACTGACAACGTTCAGGTTGGTGATTTCTAATACCATTTAAGAATGAATATTGGCCACAATTTGCATTACCAAGACACAATGCGACGCGGACATTCATTAACTGCTCACACGTCAAGTGTGCTTGCTCTAGAGCTTCTTCAATTGCCTGTATGGCAAAGTGCGTAGCTAAGTCTTGGTGCTCAAAATGATTGCCACTGATATTTTCTACCTGTTTAACGAGTGCCCCTTTGCGGTTTACCAATCCATCGGTTGAAAATCGTTCTATATCACCAACTCCGGACAGTCCTGCGACCATAGCTTGATGTAAAGATGAAGTACTTTCACCAATTGAACACAGTACACCGTACCCGGTAACTACTGCCGATTTATCTTGCTCAATCATGTATCATTTCCTTAAGCGCTGAAAGAGTGGTTTTGCCCATGTCATTAATGGGAAAGCTTTTTATAAAATTAATTTTAGGTATTGGGAGATCTACAAAGTGATGTTGAAAATCAGCAAAATCGGTTAATGACAGTTTGGGGCTTTCTACGAATGCAACGAGTTCACCACCTTTGATGTTGCGAGTATCTTCGATAAAGTAAACTTTGTTATTCAAATCGCTAAACACATGACTTAGAACATCTTCTACCGCCTTGATTGAGACGCGTTTACCAGCGTATTTAAATATTTTGTCTAACCGACCAAGGTGCTCGAAGGTATTCTCATCAATGAAGTTGAGTTTATCTTGTAATGAAAACGTCGTTAGTCCAGACGCGAGAAAGGGAGACGTTATTTGATACTGTCCATTATCTGCTAGTTTGAAGTTGACGACGTTAAAACGCGTAAAATAGCGTGAGGTCGTTTTAAGCGTTCGGTATCCAAGCGCACCTGTCTCGGTGCTTCCAAGTACTTCAATTGCAGGACATATAAGTTGTTTTTCTTTTTGTATTTCTTCAAGTTTTACCGTTCTTTGTGCACCAAATGCGGCACCTGAACTGACGAGTAACTTGGTTTTTGAGCATAGTTGTTCAGCAGCAAAGTCCCATAATGTAGGCGTGACAATACAGGCATTATTTTGCTGCTTAACAGGGCACAATTGTGGTGTATTACTGTGCTGATAATGAACGGGTATGTTAAGTTTTAATGGGAGCGCAAAGCCCCATACAAAGCCATACATATGGCGAAGGTCGACACAAGCCGTTATGTAGTCAACATCAGAAAAATCAAAGCTCTGAGTAAAAGTATCCGCTTCATTCAAGAGTGCTCTTATGGATTTAAACCATTGCTGTGGTGTTCCTGTACTGCCAGATGTTTCGAAACCAACGTTATTGTCGATTAACTCCATTTGCAGAAATGGCAATAATTGATGCCTGTTGTGGTTTATATTAGAGGGGGTTTTGGGTAACTGTTGCCATGAAAAGGCGTTATTTGGCGCATGTTTTGCGGCGCTCAATATAGGTGTATAACCAAGAGACAGCAGTACACAGACTGTTTTTATAATATCCAGAGGTGATGAGTCTTTAACGTACACGTGTCCAGACTCATTATTTGGTTTAATATCTATATTGGAATATGCAGTCAAGGCGATTAAATCTAATACACTCCCTTCAGACAGAGGTGTATTTTGGTTATCGTAAAAGTAACCTGTTTGCACTGGTAACGCTTGATGTTTTGCTGAGTCAATAATGGCAGTCGCAAGCTGTTCAAGAGAAGGAAAACTTGGTTCAGATATTACTGATAGCGCAAAGGTTTTTTTGCACTGTGCATAAAGTTGCATTAGGTCTACAGAGTCTAGAAATACCGGGGTTTCTAATAAACTCTGAGAAATACTCAAATTTGCTGCTTGTTCTGGCAATACTTCTAAATCAGAAACAAGCATCACTTTGAGCTGCGTGATAATAGTATCGACTGACTGCATGGGATCCTTCCAGCTAGATAATAGGGTAAGGGCAATTATTGCCCTTGTGTTTGCTCGTAGATAAATTGACTTAATGAATTGATATTTTTCATCTTGTCTTGGATAACCGTTTCAGGAAAATCCTTAAACTTAAAATTGTATTTTTTCTCTACTGAGACCACTAAATCTAAAACTTCGATGCTATCAAGGTCTAATCCGTCACCTACCAATTGCGCATTGCTATCGATTTCTTCAACACTGTCGACAACCTCAAGGCTGTCGACAATAATATCTTGTTTCAGGAAGGTGCTGATTGATTCTAAAGTACTCATTTTTATCATCCTTTTCTGTTTAGAGTGGTTATTTACCAAATAATGCGTCGACCATTTTCACAATTTCACGGTCCATTGGGCGGTCTTCAATGACTGGCTCAAAGTTACTGCTTAGTAGGTCAAAGAATTCTTTTGATAAAGGGTTGAGATCCTGCGCTTTTTTATCTGCACCATGAACATAATAGGCTTGTCTAACGGCCATTGCCTGAATTGCAATAACAGGTTTGATAAGTTCAACAATGCGTTTTAAATCACGTGCTGCGATAGTTCCCATACTGACAATATCTTGATTGAGCGCTTCGGTTGTACGAGAAAATACAGAGGCAGGATTTGCTTGCTTTAATGCTTCGGCAACCAGTGCAGATGCAGAAATTTGCATCGCTTTGAAACCATGGTGGATCCACGCTTTATCGCCAAGATCTTCCGTCGCGACTAAGTTATTAGCGATGCCGCCATTGAGTCGATCATCGACTAAAATACCCAGCTCTCTTTCAAGCAGCGCGCCCATATTTGCAACTAAAGGCTTTAAGGCATCACAAACTGACGCAACATGTCCACCGTAGAAGTGACCTGCATTTAAAATAAGGTCTTGTTCATTATCAAATAATGGGTTGTCGTTCACCGAGTTTATTTCGGTTGTCATGATTTTTTCAGCCCAAATTGTTGCGTCAACAAGTGGACCTAGCACTTGTGGAGAGCAGCGAATAGAGTAACTATCTTGTAGTCTGAAAGATTCTTTCTTACCATGCTCAATATTGTCATCTGTGCGGTTACGACGACCAAGGCGTTGTTCAGGATCTTTTAACCTTTCTAAAATTTTAGCGGCGACACGTTGTTGCCCTTCATGTGGTTTTAATTCATGAACGCGCTTGTGAAACGGCGATGTGCGACCTTCAATCAGCTCAACAAATAAGGCGATAAGCTTGCAGCTAAAATCAACCGCTTGATTGATTTCTTTAATTGCATTAACAGCAACACCAGACATGACCGATGTACCGTTCATTATTGCTAAACCTTCTTTAGGCTTTAATTTATATGGGGCAATGTTAAGTTCAGCTAATACCTCAGCAGTTGGTCGAATTTGGCCTTTATAATACACATTTCTTTTACCGCCAAGTGCTGCGCCAATATATGAAAGTGGTGTTAAGTCGCCACTTGCTCCAACTGAGCCCATTGAAGGTATTGCTGGAATAATGCGGTGGTTTAAAAACGTTTCCATTTGTTCAAGTAGTTGCCAACTTACACCAGAATAGCCTTTTGCATTACAATTCATGCGAATAAGTAATGTTGCGGCACAGTCTTCTTCAGACAAATACTCACCGACACCACAGCCGTGATATGCAATTAAGTTTTGTTGCAAGTCTTCTGATAAACTGGGGGAAATTCGATTACTCGCAGAGTTACCAAATCCTGTTGTAACACCATAAATGTCTTCTTTGTTTTCTAGCTTGTTATCTAAATATTGTCTATTACTCAGTATTTTATCTTTCAGCTCAGCGCTATCTAATTTAATAATTGATAGTGGCTTTGATGCGTATTGTTGAACTGCTTCTAGTGATAAAGTTTGTTGTGAAATAAACACTATATTGCCTAACTGCTCTTCAACTTTGATTTCATCATTAATGATGTGACTCTGATCCATGATTGTCCTTGTAAGTGTCAAGTGTGTGCAATGAGAAATAGCAAAACACGTCCATTTAATATAATGAATGGCATCGTGTTTTTTATAGCTAGATCAAACCTGCTTTGTATTATTTATTAATGAATATATTAATACTTTTTATTTAATTGGTTTCCAATAATGAAACATTAAGTAAGGGGTTAGATAATCTATACTACGTTTTATAAACCCCAAGTTTCGAAAGCGGAACAAGGTTAAGTCCATGTTTAAATTATGTCAATGGCAAAAAAACACTAAATTTACAGTCGTTGTAAAATGAGGGATTAGAGTATGTAGGATATATGAATGTTTTAATTTCAATGACTATAATTTGTTGATTTTTAACTATTTTATTTTCATGTTTAAACGTTGCATGTCATACTTGGAATGAATAATTTAATAAATTGAAACAATTAAATTAATGATAATTTTTGTGAATGCCCGTTTGTTGTATAATGAATTAGTTTTTTGTTTTTTATATTTGTGATTTACTGTGCTTGTGGATGTATATGATTAGAATTAATATTCTAACCATATATTTTTAGAGTTTTTATACTATGGTTATTCTTCTAATATTATTTCTTCAATATCGTTGTTGTTCATTACTAATGTATAAGATTGGTCTAAAGAAATAGCACAAAGGTCTAATGGTTTCTCATTTATTATTATGTCTGAATTACAGTCATCGACATAATACCAACTTGTTACTTCACCTTTATTGGTATTTATTGCCTGATCATTGATGGTGATAGTCAGCGTTTCATTAGACAGTATGCGAATGGCAAAGAAATCGGCTTTATTTTGTTTTTGCTTTTCGAGTAACTTGATTTGAATTTTTTCGGCGTCATCTTGCCAAGCAATAACATGATAGTTTTGTTTATTGTTAACTTTAAGCTTTTCTTGCCTAAGCATGCCTAATTTATTTACAGACTTGGCGTAGAAGCTTATACGGCGGTTTGTGTTGTGTTCATGACGTATTCTTGCCGGTGTTGAATCTCGTGCGAGTGTCGCAACATGATACTTGTCGTTACTCACATCTCGCTCATCTCCATCTAGCTCTGTATTGGCCATGTGAAACGCGACTTCATATTGCGTGGCATTAACGTAGTTATAATCATTCTTGTAGGTATCAGAGCCGAAATTAGCCGTTTCAATATCTTCTGACGAACAAGCAACGAGTAGACTAGATAAGATGGGTATGTATAGCTTTAGTGCTTTCATAGTATTTATATCCTTTAAATTTTGAGAGTGAGTATTTATACCGTTAACGGGTACTTGTTGAAGTGTTAAGTTATTGTAATGGGTTAGGGTCGTATTATAAAAAATGAAGTTGTATTAAATTGTATTTTTTTATAACGAGTTTTTACATTTACCAAACAACTTGTATTACTAGATACTTAGCACTTTGATTTCGTTATAAGTATTGGATTTGTGAGGGGGAATGGCGTTGC